>CAUJGC010000495.1 GCA_963169075.1 Myxococcota bacterium | reverse complement strand
TCCTCGCTCGCTGCGCTCGCTCGCCACCGCCCCCTCCCCCCCGCGACCCCTCCCCCCAGCGACCCGTCGGTGCCCCCCCGTCACGGGGGGGGCCGGGGGCGATCGTCTGGCCGAGCAGGCCAGGCCTTACGCCCCCGGGGGGGTCTCCGGCACCCAGGCGGCGAAGGTGGAGCCCTGGCCGGGCTGGCTCTGGACCTCGACGTCGCCGCCGAGGAGGTGGAGGATGCGGCGCGTGATGACGAGGCCCAGCCCCGTCCCCGGCTGACGCCCCGGCACCGTGGAGGTGGAGGCCTGGACGAAGGGCTCGAAGAGGCGCGCCTGGAGCGCGTCATCCATGCCCACGCCCGTGTCGCGGACGATGAAGCGGATGACGCGCTGCCCGTCCTGCGTCGCGCGCTCCACCGCCAGGCTCACCTCGCCTTTTTGCGTGAATTTACATGCATTTGATAGCAAGTTAAGCAGTATTTGACGAAGACGGGTGCGGTCGGTGTGGAGGGTGGCGTCGGAGAGGTCGGGGTGGAGCGCGAGGTGGAGGCTGTTGTGGCCGCGCTCGGCCAGGGGGGTCATGGTGGCGATCAGCTCGTCGAGGAGGTCTTTGAGGGCGAAGGGGTCGGGGTGGACGTCGAGGCGCCCGGCCTCGATGCGGGAGAGGTCGAGGATGTCGTTGATGACGTGGCTGAGGTGGGTGGCGGCGCGGTGGATGTGCTGGAGGTCGGCGTCGAAGGCGTCGAGGCGCTGCTCCTGGGCCTCCTCCTGGAGCAGCTCGGCGTAGCCGAGGATGGCGTTGAGGGGGGTGCGCAGCTCGTGGGAGACGTTGGCGAGGAACATGGACTTGGAGTTGCTGGCGACGAGGGCCTCGCTGGCGGCGGCCTCGGCGCGGCGGCGGTGGAGGTTGGCCTCGTGGAGCTGGGCGCGGGCGGCGTCCTGGGCGGCGCGGGTGGAGCGGACGAAGGTGTGCATGAAGGCGGTCAGGCCGACCGTGAGGACGAGGACGTCGAGGACGAGGGTGGGGTTGAACTCGACGCCCAGCGGGAGCGGCGAGCCGACGCCGAGGACCAGGCCCGCCAGGCAGGCGGTCATGACGCCGAAGGCGAGCCACATGGTGCGGGACTCCAGGCCGAAGCCCGCGAGGATGACCCCGGCCGGGAGGAAGTAGAGCTTCTCGGTGAAGGTGCCCAGGACGAGGTCCCCCCAGAGGAGGGGCTGGATCATGCCCATCGAGGCGATCCAGGCGGCGAGCCGGAGGCGGCGGCGCAGGGCGACGCGCGAGGCGACGAAGAAGGAGGAGGCCATCACGACGCCAGCGCCGACGTCGAGGAGGAGGCGGAGCCCCTCCGAGGCGGCGAAGGCCGCGACGATCAAGACAGCGCAGAGGACCGACATGACGACGCACATGCGGAGGAAGGCGCGTCGGTTGGCCTCGGTGGTGGCGTCCTGAGGATCGACGGCGAGGAGGAGTCGCCAGGTGGAGCGGAGCATGAGGTGCCGTGGAGGGTGGAGCGCATCCAGAACAAGGGCGCGTCTTGTCATCTAGCACACCTTGGGGGGGCGAGGCGAGGGGCGCGGAGAGGCTTGCGCTGCGTGGCGGGATGTCGCACGATGCCGCGGACGCGCTTCGCGCTTCGACTGACGACAGGACGCCATGCAAGCCTTGAAGACCCTCTTGAGCTCTCCCCGATCGGCGCTGGCGCTGGTGTTGGGGCTCATCGCCGCGGTGAGCGTGCTGAAGTTCGGCAACGGGTTCATCTACGACGACGTGCTGGTGATCCAGCAGGGGACGCGGATCCACGATCTGGGGAACCTGCCGGGGTTCTTCCTCCACCACGCGATGTGGGGGTCGGCGCTGGAGGAGGCGGGCTCCCAGAACATCGACCTCTCGCACCTGGACACGTGGCGTCCGATCACGATGAGCACGTTTGTGCTGGACGCGCAGCTCTCGGGGCGTGCGCCGTGGGCGTACCACCTGACCAACCTGCTGGCGCACCTGGGGGTGGTGGCGCTGGTCTTCGGGCTCTGCCGTCGGCTGCTGGCGCCGGAGCACCGGGTGTGGGCGGCGCCTGCGGCGCTCTTCTTCGGGCTGCACCCGATGTTGGCGGAGGCGCACATCTGGATCAACGGGCGCTCGGACCTCTTCGCGGCGCTCTTTGGCGTGGCGGCGATGCTGGCGATGCTGCGGGCGCGCGAGGCGTCGGGGGCGGGGGGGAAGGCGGGGTGGCACGCGGCGTCGGCGCTGCTCTTCCTGCTGGGGTGCATGTCGAAGGAGGTGGTGCTGATGAGCGCGCCGCTCTACCCGCTGGCGGCGCTGCTGCTGCCGCGTCCGCGGTGGAGCTGGGCGGCGTGGAAGGAGGCGCTGGCGTGCTCGGCGGGGCCGGCGGTGGCGGGGGTGGCGTATCTCGGGGCGCGGCTGGCGATCATCGATGGGCTGAAGGCGTTCGGTCGTCCGGGCCAAGGGGAGGAGGCGCTGGCGCGGGTGCCGCTGCTGGTGTTGGACAGCCTGGGGAACCTGCTGGTGCCTCGGGAGGTGTACTTCCGCTACACGCACGAGGAGTTCACGTGGGCGAGCCCGTGGGTGCTGGGGGGGTGCGGGGTGGCGCTGGCGGCGGCGCTTGGGCTGGCGTTCTGGGGGCGTCGGCAGGCGCCGGCGCTGCTCTGGGGGCTGGTGGGGTTCACGATCACGCTGGCGCCTGCGGGGATCATCACGGCGACGCTGGGGTGGTGGGGGTTCAACCGCTACCTCTATGTGCCGGCGGCGCTGCTCCTGCCGGGGCTGGCGCAGGTAGCGGGGCTGGCGGCGGGGTGGGTGGCGAGCCGGCAGCGGGTGCTGCTCTCGCGGGCGGCGCTGGCGGGGTTGATCGGGTACGGGATCTTTGAGCTGGCGCTCTACGCGATGACGATCCGGGACTTCAAGGACGAGTATCACTTCTACGGCGCCATCGTGGCCTACGCGCCGGAGATGTCGCACGGGCACCACGGGCTGGGGACGCTGCTCCTGGCGCCGGGGACGTATGATCGGTCGGCGGAGCACCTGCGGATCGCCTACAGGCTCTCGCCCTACGACGCGCGGATCCGGAACAACCTGCTGCTGGCGCTGATCCAGCTCAACGCCCAGCAGGAGGCGCGGCCCATCGCGGAGGAGAGCGCGGCGTGGTGGCCCAACAACGTGCTCTTCCAGAACCTGCTGGCGATGACGTGGACGGACGAGAACCCGCAGCAGTCGGCGGTGATCCTGATGGACTGCCTGCGGCGCGACCCGACCAACAGCTATGTGCTGGAGAACATCGACTTTGTGCTGAACCGGCACAAGCGTCACCTGGACTTCCAGCAGGCGTTCGCCTACCTGGTGGATGATCCGGTGTTCAAGGAGCAGGCGGTGATCGTGCGTCCCCGGCTGGAGGAGGCGCGGGCGAAGTCGAAGGCGCAGCCGGCGTCTGCCGGGGCGCCTTGATGGCGGCGCGGCGCGGGCGGGGGCTCGCGTTATGGATCTTCTTTGGATTTCTCGTCATCGCGCGCGAAGGATACGCGGAGCCGCGAGATGTCTGGGGGGAGCTCTGGGCTCACCCGGGGCTGGCGGCGCTGGATCGGGCGACGCTGGATCGGGACGCGCCTGCGGTGCTGGCTGCGGCGCAGGGGCCGGAGCTGGCGGCGGCGCCGGAGGGGGTGCGGGCGCGGGCGCGCTGGCTGGAGGCGCGGGCGCTGGAGCAGGAGGGTCGCTACGCGGAGGGGGCGCGGGCGCTTGGGGAGGCGCGGGAGGGGCTGGAGCGCGGCGGGGAGCGCGGGCTGGGGGTGCACGCGCGCTACCACGAGGCGCGGCTCTGGCTGGAGGTGGCGGGGGAGTCGGAGCGTGCGCTGAAGCTGCTGCGCGGGCTGGAGGGGGAGCGCGCGGCGCTGCCGGGCTTTGAGCTGCACCTGGCGCGGGCGCTGATCGGGTCGGGGCGCGCCGGCGAGGGGCTGGGTGTCCTGCGGGGGCTGCACCCGCGTCGTGGGGACGACCTCTGGCCGGTGCGGGATGAGCTGCTCTACCTGGAGGGGCTGGCGCAGTGGCGGCTTGGGGCGGCGTCGGAGGCGCAGGCGACGCTGCGGACGCTGGTGGAGCGCTTCCCGGCGAGCCGTCGGGTGGGGTCGGCGCTTGGGCTGGTGTCGCTGCGCTTCTCGCCGGAGGAGCGGCTGAAGCTGGCGGACGCGTTTCTGGACGCGCGGGACTACCGGGGTGCCATCGCGGCGCTGCGGCCGGTGAGCGAGGCGGCGGGGCCGCTCCAGCAGGAGGCGCGCTACCAGCTGGGCTATGTGGAGTACCGGCTGCGCCGTGCGGATCGGGAGGCGGGGATCGCGCTCCTGGAGCAGGTGGCGGGGGAGCCGGGGGGGCGCCGGGCGGACGCCTGGGTGTTGCTGGCGCGGGCGTCGATGCGCCACGACGACTATGCAGGCGCGCTGAAGCGCTGGCGGAGCTTCCGGACGCGCTTCCCCCGGGACAAGCGGGCCCACGAGGCGCTCTACTACGAGGGCTGGCTGCCGATGGATCAGGGGCGCTACGAGGCGGCCTCGGCGGGGTTCGCGCGCTATCTGGAGGCGTGGCCCGGGGGCGGTCGGGCGGAGGAGGCGCGGTGGTTCCTGGGGTGGTCGCGGTGGCAGGCGGGGGACGCGGCGGGGGCGGCGGAGGCGTGGGAGGAGGCGCAGCGTCACGTGCGCGGGGGGAGCCTGGAGGCGGGGCAGGTGCTCTACTGGCGGAGCCGGGCGCTGGAGCAGGCGGGGCGTCGGCGCGAGGCGCGGGAGGAGGCGGCGCGGCTGGAGCGGGAGCACGGGTGGACGTACTATGGCCGCCTCCAGGCGATCCGCCGCGGCGAGGAGGCGGCGCTCTACCCGGGGAGCGGTGCGCTGGGAGAGGCGCTGTCGCCAGGGGAGGCGTGGGCGGCGCTGGATGCGCTGGAGGGGCCGCTTCAGGCGGAGGTGAGGCGGGTGCGGGATCTGGTGCACCTGGGGCTCTACGAGGAGGCGCGGCGGCGCGGCGGGGAGGAGGTGCAGCGGCGGGTGGTGTCGGCGCGGCGGGCCCCTGGGGCGGGTCCGTCGGGTGAGGCGCTGGCGTTCTTCATCGCGGAGGAGGTGGGGGATGTGGAGGGGGCGTTCCGCGCGGCGGCGCGCCAGCACGCGCCCTTTGTGAAGCCGCCGTCGGAGGCGACCCGCGAGGTGTGGCGCCGGGCGTACCCGCGCCCCTACCGTCGCCTGGTGGAGCACGAGGCGGCGAAGCGGGGGGTGTCGCCGTGGCTGCTCTGGGCGATCATGCAGAAGGAGTCGGCGTATGACGCGCGGGCGCTCTCGTATGCGGACGCGATGGGTTTGATGCAGATCATCCCGAAGACGGGGGCGCGGATCGCGGCGGAGCTTGGGGAGGTGTACCGGGAGGGGATGCTCTTTGATCCGCAGGTGAACATCGCGTATGCGGCGTGGTATCTGTCGATGTTGCAGCGGAAGTTCCACGGCCAGGTGGCGATGGCTGCGGCGGCCTACAACGGGGGTCCGCTGGCGGTGGACGGGTGGCTGCGGGCGCGTCCGGAGGCGTCGTTCGACGCGTGGGTGGAGGAGATCGGCTTCGATCAGGCGCGGACCTACGCGCGCAAGGTCTTGACCATCCTGGGGCGCTACATTATGGTCTACGGCTCGCGAACCGGGCGAGGCGATCCCCTCGTAGACGGGCTCTATCCGCCTGGGATGCGCGTGCGGGCAGACTCGCTGCCCATCATCGACTTCTAGCCGCAGGCGTGGCCGCAGATCCATGAGCGAAACACCTCCGCTGACCGTTGAGGGCACACTGGCCGGGCGCGAGCCGTCGGGTCTCTGGAAGATCCTGCTTGGGGTGACGGGGTTGAGCCTCGTGATCGGGCTCTGGCGGGTCTTCGCGCGGCTGGCGCTTGGGGGCCGGCAGCGCGGGAAGCTGACGCTGGAGCCGGGGCAGCTGGTCCTGGAGGAGGAGGCGCACCTGCTGGGGCGCCCGACCCGGACCTCGCGGGAGACGTTCGCGCGGGCGTCGGTGCTCTCGGTGAAGCTGGATACGCGCTATCCCTATCTGGTGACGCTGGCGGGGCTGGCGGGGCTTGGGGTGGGGGTGATCGCGGGGATCTTCTTCCTGCTGGACGGGCTCCAGGGGGAGTTCACGCCGTGGATCGTGACCGGGGTGGGGCTCCTGGTGGGCGGGGTGGCGCTGGATCTGGGGCTGACGACGCTGGCGTCGTCGATGCCGGGGCGGACGAGCCTGGTGGTGCAGCTGCCGTCGCAGCGGACGGTGCGCCTGCTGAACTGCGACCCGGAGCAGGCGGCGCGGGTGGTGAGCTGGCTCCAGGAGAGATAGAGGGGGGTTCGGGGGTCACTGACCCCCGGCCGCCCCGGGGACCCCCCCAAAAAAAAAAACAACAAAAAGAAAATATATTTATGGGGTTGTTTTTTGGGGGGGGGGCCGG
>CAUJGC010000494.1 GCA_963169075.1 Myxococcota bacterium | reverse complement strand
ACCTCCCCCCCACCTACCAGGAGGGCCAGCGCCTCCCCCTCCTCCTCTGGGCCTACCCCCTCGAATACAACGACGCCCAGACCGCCGGCCAGGTCCGCGCCGCCCCCAACACCTTCACCCGCCTCCAGGGCACCTCCCCCCTCATGTTCCTCACCCAGGGCTACGCCGTCCTCCTCGACGCCACCATCCCCATCGTCGGCGACCCCGCCACCATGAACGACACCTTCATCCCCCAGCTCCAGGACGCCGCCCAGGCCGCCATCGACGCCTGCGACGCCCTCGGCGTCATCGACCGCACCCGCGTCATCGCCGCCGGACACTCCTACGGCGCCTTCATGGTCGCCAACCTCCTCGCCCACACCGACCTCTTCTGCGCCGGCATCGCCCGCTCCGGCGCCTACAACCGCTCCCTCACCCCCTGCGGCTTCCAATCCGAGCGCCGCACCCTCTGGGAGGCCCCCGACACCTACATCCGCCTCTCCCCCTTCTTCCACGCCCACAAGATCCAGGCCCCCCTCCTCCTCATCCACGGCGACCTCGACAACAACCCCGGAACGCTCACCCTCCAGACCAAAAGACTCTTCCATGCGCTCAAAGGCCTCGGAAAAAAGGCGAGGATGGTGATACTCCCCGGAGAGAGCCACGGGTATCAGGCACGAGAGTCCGTGCTGCATGTATTGGCTGAGTGCTTTGAGACCACATCACGCTTTGCTCAGCCTGAAGAATGAACACACTGCCTCTCTTCAAGCTGGAGAGATCCAGCCCTGTCAAAGCCGCGATCGACGCGCTCGCCACACAAGGCAACCTGGACGAGCGCGGGGCGATCTTCACAAAGCCCGAGGTCGTCCACGGCATCCTGGACCTCTGCGGCTATACCGAGACCTCGGATCTCCTCAACAAGCGCCTCCTCGAGCCTGCTGCAGGCGGCGGGGAGTTCCTGCTCGCCGCCGCGACGCGGCTGCTTCGCTCGTGCAGAGCGCTCCACGGCCCGCCAGCGCACCACCTCAAGGCCCTCCAGGCCTCCATCCGGGCGATCGAGCTGCACCGCCCGACCTGCGACGCGACAACCTCCAGGCTCAACGCGCTCCTCATCCACGAAGGCTTGACAGCGTCGCAGGCCCGCACCCTCTCCGAAGCCTGGCTCCGCCAGGATGACTTCCTGCTCGCCAAGCTCGACGGGCTGTTCGATGTGATCGTCGGCAACCCCCCCTACGTCCGCCAGGAGAAGATCCCCAACGCCCTCCTGGCCGAATACAAGCGCACCTTCAGCACCCTCTACGATCGCGCAGATCTCTACGTCCTGTTCTACGAGCGCTGCCTGGACCTGCTCCGTCCCCAGGGTGTGCTCGGCTTCATCTGCGCAAACCGCTGGTTGAAGAATAAATATGGAGGCCCCCTGCGCGAGAAGATCACGCGCGGCTACAACCTCGATCTCTACATCGATCTCTCACACGTCGATGCATTTCAGAGCCAGGTTGACGCTTATCCAGCGATCACCGTGATCCGGCGAGCCCCCGCCTCCTCAACCCGCGTCCCCAACCCGAGACAAGGCGACGCGGTGACGCTGGACCACCTCTTCAAGGCGCTTCAGGCGCCTCAGGCGCCTCCCTCCCCCGTGTCGATCTCCGTGCTGCGCGGGGTGGGATGTGGCCAGGACCCCTGGCTCATCGACGCCCCCGAGATCCTGGAGACCCTCCGGACGCTCGAGCGCACCTTCCCCACCCTGGAGGAGGCCGAGGCCCGCGTGGGCATCGGCGTCGCCACAGGGGCCGACAAGATCTACATCGGCCCCTACGACGCGCTCCCCGTGGAGGCCGAGCGACGCCTCCCCCTCGTCATGTCGGGTGACCTCCGCGCGACAGCCCTCGAGTGGTCCGGCTCGGGTCTGGTGAACCCCTGGCAGGAGGACGGCAGCCTCGCCGCGCTGGAGCGCTATCCTCTCTTTGAAAAATACCTGCTCGAGCATGCGACAGCGCTGAAGGGGCGCCACACCGCGAAGAAGAGTCCGCACGCCTGGTATAAGACCATCGATCGTGTGTACCCCTCCCTCGTCAGCACGCCCAAGCTCCTGATCCCGGACATCAAAGGCGAGGCCACCGTCGTCTTTGACGAGGGTCGCTATTATCCACACCACAACCTCTACGTCGTCACCTCCGCCCGCTGGGAGCTTCAGGCCCTCCAGGCGGTGCTCCGCTCCTCGGTCGCGCTCGCGTTCGTCGCGGCCTACTGCACCCGCATGTCGGGCGGCTTCCTCAGATTCCAGGCACAATATCTGAGACGTATCCGGGTCCCTCATTGGGGAGATCTCTCGCCCCACACCCGGATCCGCCTGGCCGACCTCTCCCAATCTCCCGATCAAGCTGCGCTGGATGAAGCCGTCTTTGCGGCCTACGGCCTCTCATCACACCAGGCGCGCCTCCTCTCCGACTTCGCAGCCTCAGCCCGCGTCTCCAGGGAGAAGCGATGACCCCATCCCTCCTCCCGCACGATCTGGACGCCCTGCTGGAGCGCGCTGTCGCGACGTTCTGGGCCACGCGAGCCCAGGGCACCCCGCTCCAGGGCGGCGCCCGCGGACAGGTCCTCTCGGGCAAGAACCTCGACGGCTTCCTGGAGGCGGCTCGCGCCGTCGCCACACACTGCGGCGTCCCGGACACCTCCATCTTCACCAGCGGCCGAGGAGCCCTGACCCTCCCGGGTTACTACCGCCCCACCAAAGAGTGGGACGTCCTCATCGTTCACGACCAGCGCCTCCTCGCCGCGCTCGAGTTCAAGTCCCAGGTCGGCTCATTCGGCAACAACTTCAACAACCGCGCCGAAGAGGTGATCGGGAGCGCCTCCGATCTCTGGGCCGCCGCCCACCACCGGCTCTACTCCGCCCCAACCCCCACCCAGACGCCACCCTACCGCAGCGAGGATCCCCGCCCCCCCTTCCTCGGCTACTTGATGCTCCTCGAAGACAGCGAAGCCTCTGCTCAGCCCGTCGCCCTCTCCTCGCCGCATGATCCCCCACCACCCCACCCAGGCCGTCAGCACCGGCATCGCCCGCCCCGGCGCCTACAACCGCTCCCTCACCCCCTTCGGCTTCCAATCCGAGCGCCGCACCCTCTGGGAGGCCCCCACACCTACATCCGCCTCTCCCCCTTCTTCCACGCCCACAAGATCCAGGCACCCCTCCTCCTCATCCACGGCGAGCTCGACAACACCCCCGGAACGCTCACCCTCCAGTCGAAAAGATTGTTCCATTTACTCAAGGGGCTTGACAACAGGGCTCGACTTGTGACAGAATTGAACTATAGATCATTCAGTCAGACACAAGGTTCAGTGCCACATGTGTCGACTGAGTGTTTTAGGTCGATGACCTATAGACAACAACACAGAGAAAGCAATAAATGAACCTTCAGAACATAAAAGAATCCATCATCGCAAACGGAAACGTTAAGACATTTACAATGCAAGTCCTGCGAGACGCAGTTGGAGCAGAACGACTCGGCAATCAAATCAGGGCCAACATCTCCACCCAACTTGCGGGTATGGGAATTGGACATGTTCCAGAGACAGTTCCTAACGACCAAACAGCAACCATTCGTCTCTATATAAAAGGAACAAGCGCAGGAAACATGATAGACACCATCCTAACACCCGGGGAAACAAACGACCAAAAAATAACACAACAATCAGCCGAACAAAGAACAGACTTGCTTAACATCCTGAACGAAATAAAAGACTTAGTCTCAGACCTGTAAAAGTCATCCCAAACGTAACCGTTCGTCCTCTCGCCCCTCCAAGGTTGAAAATGGTTGCACAGCGTCGAGGTCTAAGGCAGGATTGCTGAGAACTTGAGACGAGGTGGACGCCTTGGAGACCCAGCATGCCATCATGACGGCAAGCAGCTACGTATTGAGCACCACAGACCCAGGAAACTGGATCGCGAAGGGGTGAGATCGGAGCGGTGACGTGCTGCGGGTGGTGTTTCGGGTGGAGGTCATCTTGAGCCCTTCGGGGTATCGGGCCGTCGTGATCACCGTCTGGGCGCTGTGATGGAGCGAAGGAGGCAAGCCGATGCAACCCGATGAAGTGAAGCGTTGTCCTGGCTGTGGGCCTGAAGGTGGGGAGACTCAGCAAGAAACGCTGCGGGTGATGCTTGATGGTGTGGAGTACGCGGTGGCGCAGGCTGTGACCGCTTGCGCGAGCTGCGGAGAGAGCTTCGTGGCTGGGGAGGAGGTGGAGCGCACCGAGCGGGCGTTGGTGCAGGCCGTCGCAGAGGGGACCAGCGGCCCGCAAGCGCTCCGGCACCTGAGGCGGTGGCTGGGGTGGTCGGGGGTGAGGCTGGGGGAGCTGCTGGGGGTGACCGAGGTCACGGTGTCGCGGTGGGAGAACGGGCATCGGGAGGTGGATGGGAACGCCTTTGCGCTGGTGGCTCGGGTCGCGTTGGAGGCGCTTGAGGGCGGCGAGGGGACGCGGAGGTGGCTGGAGCGTCGGGCGGAGCGGGCGAGGGGGGAGCGAGACACGCAACGACGGGAGGCGTTGGAGGAGATCGCGGCGCTTGGGCAGACGATGGAGCAGGATGACGATTTTTTCAGGTAGAAGGCGTGGAGTCTGGGAGAGGCTGCAAGAGCGCAAAGTCGTGGACGACCTGCCACGCCGTGGCGAAGGAGCAGCCGACGCGGCGGGCGGCCTCGGCGGGGGTGAGGTGGGGGTGGTGTTCGAGGAGGGCCCAGAGGTCGGCGCGCCAGGTGGGGCCGATGTGGATGCGGCTTCGGTAGGTGGGGTGGAGCGCGGCGAGGGCTTCGGGGGTGAGGACGTCGGCGGGGCGGTCGCGGAGGGTGCCGGCGGGGATGCGGAGGGCGGAGGCGAAGCGGCCCGTTGGCAGCGCACAGGCGGTGGGGCTTCCTCGGGGTGAAGGAGGGTTATGTGGGGCGAAGACCGGACTTGAGGAGCAACCTCTGGAAGGAGGTGAGGCGCTTGAAGCGCTGCTGGAGCGCTTGAAGCTCTTTCTGGAATTGCTCGGTGTGGCCTTCGCGCACGGCGAGGCGCTGGAGATCGAGGAGGTGCTCGATCACCTCGGGGTAGCGGGTGTTTTGTTGGGTGGTGAGGAGGTCGGTCAGTTCCTTCCAGACCTCCGGGCGGCGAGCGGCGAGCGCATCAAGGCGCTCGCTGAGGAGGCGCGCCTCGTGGGCAGCCCTCTCGGCGTGGTATTGCTTCCTGAGGTCAAAGGCGCGGTCCTCAATGGTCTGGAAGGTGCGGCGAGGAGGTGGAGTGGCGGTGGGGACGCTGTCGGGGAGGTGGGCCTGGAGGGGCTCCGCAGCCTGGGGGTCGAGCGGGAGGCTCGCCTCAGCAGCCGCGAGGAGCAGGAAGGGGTTCAGCTCGAAGAGGTTCGCCAGGTGCTGTTGGGCTGCGGTGAGCGTCTGAAGTCCCGGCGGTAGCGGCGGCTCCAGCGAGGAGGCGTCGTCCGCGGCGGCGTTCTCGTTCTCGTCCTCATACTCCTCGTCTTCGTCCTCGTCCTCGGTCGCGTTGAGGCTCAGGTAGAGCCAGGCAATGTAGAGCGGTCGCAGGTCACCGCGGAGCAGCTCGTCGTAGATGCCTGTGATGGATTGGAGGACACCCTCGCCATCGATGAAGGTCATATCTACAGCTTCACAAAGAAGATCAATGTCGATGATGATCTTGTCATCGATAACTTGACAGAAAGAGTCGGTCGTGGGGGTGAGATAGAGGTTTACCAGCTCCTCTGTGAGAGCATCTTTGGGGAGGCGGAGGGCGACGCGGCGCCTCCTCCAGCAGTCGATGTTGAGGAAGATGTCAAAGTAGTGCGTGAGGAGATCGAGGGGATCTTCGTTGAGATCGTCGTCGTCCTCTTCGTAGACCACCTTGAAGCCCCGCGAGGTCACTTCGCCTTGGGGAGCGAGCCGACTCAAGGTCTTCTTCTCAAACGGGGTGAGGTTTCTTTTAAGAGAGCGAAACTCGTAGAAGCTATGCTCGAACATCGAGGGTTGTCTCCTGGTCAGAAGAGCTGAAAGCTCAGGGGATTGAGGGAGGACTGCTTCAGGGCAGTGATAGCGGCTTGGTGCTCGGGTCAGGGTTTGCGGAGGTTTGCGTCGAGGAGCAGGCGCTGGAAGGAGGTGAGGCGTGCGTATTTATCTGTCAATTCGACCAGCTCTTTATTGAATTTATCAAGGTGATCGTCGCGCACGGCGAGGCGTTGGAGATCGAGGAGCTGGTTGATCACCCGGGGGTAGAGGGAGTTTTTCCTGGAGTTGAGGATGTCGGTGATCTCCGTCCAGGCGGTGCGGCGGCGGCGGGCGAGCTGGTCGAGGCGCTCGTTGAGGAGGCGGGTCTGCTCGGCGGCCTGCTGAGCATCGTGCTCGGCCTGGAGGTCGTCGGCGCGCTGGTTGATGGCCGCGAAGGTGCGGGGGGGCGGTGAGGACTGGGCCTGGGAGGAGGCGCCCTCGCGGAGGTGGGTGTGGAGGGCGGTGGCGGCTTGGGTGCTCTCGCCGCGGAGGACGAGGAGGAGGAGGCGATCCTTCTCGGTGGTGGGGAGGGCGCGGAGGGGCTCGGGGAGGGTGTCGAAGGTGGGTTGGGCTGGGAGCGGGGGGCTCGCCTCGGCGGCAGCGGCGAGGAGGAGGGGGTGAAGCTCGAAGAAGTCTGCGAGGTGCTGTTGGGCGGCGGTGAGCGTCTGGAGCCCTGGGGGCAGCGGGGGCTCTGGGGTGGAGGCGATGCTGTCCTCGAAGTCCTCGCCCTCGTCAATGTCGTAGTCATCTTCGACAAAGAGGTTGGAGATCCGGTAGAGCCAGGCGATGTAGAGCGGTCGCATGTCGCCGCGGAGCAGCTCGTCGTAGATGCCTGCGATGGTGTGGATGACGCCCTCCCCTTCAACATAGCCCGTGTAGTCGCGGTCGTAGTCGTAGTCGCGGTCGAGGTCAAGGTCGAGGATCGCGTGCTCACCGTGCTCTTTAAAGGAGTCTCCGGCGGAAGGGGTGAAGTAGGGGGCGACCTGCTCGGCGGTGAGGGCCCCTTTGGGGAGGCGGAGGGCCACGCGGCGCGTCCCCCAGCAGTCCACCTTGAGGAAGAGGTCAAAGTAGCGCGCGAGGAGGTCGAGGGGCTCGGCGCGGAGATCGCCTCCGTAGCTGTAGGTGACGCTGAAGGTGCGGGAGGTCACCTCGGCGTGGGAGGAGATGCGATCCAGGGCCTTCTGTTCGGTTGAGGTGAGGGGGCGCTGGATGGAGAGGAAGTCATAGTAGGTGTATTCGCTCATTTTGGAGTCCTTTGAGTGTGTAGTTTCAGGTCAGGTGGTTGCGACGGTGGGTGTGGTGAGGGCGGCGAGGTTGGCCTGGGTGGGTGGGGTGAGGGTGTTGTGGGTGAGGTCGAGGTGTTGGAGGGTCTGGAGGCCGCGGCGGTGGGGATCGGTGAGGAGGCGTGCGGCGGCGTCGGTGAGGTTGTTGTGGGAGAGGTCGAGGTGGGTGAGCTTGAGGAGGGAGGCCGCGTTGGCGAGGTGGTGGGCGGCGGCGTCGGTGAGGTCGTTGTGGGAGAGGTCGAGGGTGGTGAGGTAGAGGACGTTGCGGCGGTTGGAGAGGTGATGGATGGAGGGAGCGGTGAGGCGGTTGGCGGCGAGGCGGAGGATGCGGAGCTGGGGCAGCTCGGCGCGGGTGAGGTGGTCGAGGCCTTTGCCGCGGAGGTTGTTGTGGGCGAGGTCGAGGACGGCGAGACGGGCGAGGCGGGGTGAAGCGGCGAGGGCTTCGACGCCTGCGGCGCCGAGCTTGTTGTGGGCGAGGTTGAGGCTGCGGAGGTGGGTGAGGTGGGGGGAGGCGAGGAGGAGGGAGAGGCCCTTGGCGGTGAGCTTGCCGTGGGAGAGGTCGAGGGAGGTGACGTGCTGGAGGTCGAGGGAGGACGCGAGGGCGGGGATGGCGGCGTCGGTGAGGCCTGGGAGGGTGAGGGTGGAGGGCGGGGTCATGGGGAGCCTTGGGTGAGGGAGGGCGGGCGCCCTCGTGGTGTGGTGTCGGCCTGGAGATCTACAGGGCGTCGGGGGAGGCTGTAAAGGCGTCGGGAGCGGCTTGGCTCAGGCGGTCGGGAGGTGTAGGTTGGGTGGCGAGGCTGACTGGGGATGTGACGCTTTTGTATGTAAAAGGCTGTTTTTTATGCATAGATCATGGGTTCATCCTTCGGGAGCGGCGTTGGAGACGGGGGAGATCAGCGTCGCGCTGAGCTGGCTGGAGGCGGTGGCGCAGGAGGGGGGACGCGGGGCGCGGCTCAAGCTCGTGGGTGGGGTGGATGACGCGGCGGCGAAGCGGCTGGCGGATGATCCTCGGCTGGGGCGCCTGGAGGAGCTGCGGCTGGGGCTCAACAGGCTGGGGAGCCGGGGGCTGGCCGCGCTGGCGGAGTCTCCGCAGCTGGAGCGGCTCAAGGTGCTGGAGCTTCGGGAGAACAGGATCGACGATGAGGGGCTGCGGGCGGTGGCGCGCTCGACGCGACGCGGGGCGCTGGAGGAGCTGCGGCTGGGTGAGAACCTGCTCAGCGACGCGGGGCTGGAGGCGCTGGCGCGCGCCGAGCACCTCGGCAGCCTCCGCATGCTGGACGTGTCACGCCAGCCCCAGGTCACGGCGCGCGGGGTGGAGGCGCTGCGGCGCTCGCCCTTCCTTGGGAGGCTCACGGAGGTCACGGGGGGGTGAGGGCGGACCCCCTCGGCCCCCCCCGTGACGGGAGCATCGACAGCAAGCGAAGCTCGCCCCGGAGAGGCGGGCGCTTCAGAAGCCCTGGAGCCCCGTGCAGGCGTCGGTGAGGCGTCGGACGCGATCGAGGGCGAGATCGACGACCTCCTTGGAGGCCTTCTTGGGGGCGGGCTTGGGGGCCTTGCACTCGGCCTGACCCTGAGCCTTCTCCTGTTCGGAGAGCTTCCCGTCCTTGTCTTGATCAAAGAGCTCGAGCGTCGTCGCGCGCTGCGTCTCCGTCGGCGGGGGATCGCCCTACGCCGACGCCACGCCGCACACGCCCAACACCACCAGGAAGCTCAACGACGCGATCCAACGCATAAGCGCACCTCTTGTCAGGATGGAGGAGGGGGCCACCGCGGCCCACCCCGGACTCAACCACAGCTTCAGACGGCGCTCAAGGCGCGCGTTTGCGGTGATGAGGTGACGCACAGGACACGGCGCGAGCTAGCCGAGGCGTGCGGCCTGGAGAGCATCAAGGAGTCGAGGTACGGATTATTGCATGTTTATATTAAAAAATACAACACAAATACACAACTTATCTAACTCCAGGTCGCGACGCGTCAGGATCGGCGCCTCCTGCTGGCGGCGAGGAGGCCCAGGGCGAGGAGGGCGAGGGGGTGGAGGGGGGTGGTGGCGGCGGCGGGCGCGGCGGCGCAGCCGTCGTTGACGGTCGCGGCGGAGGCCGCAGGGGGTGTGTCGGAGGTGTCGGGGGCGTCGGGGTTGGCGGCGTCGGGGGTGGGGTCAGGGTCGGTGTCGGGTGAGGAGGCGTCGGGTGAGGAGGCGTCGGGGGTGGGGTCGGTGGGGTCGGGGTCGGCTTCGGTGGTGGGGTCGGGCTCCAGCTCGTCGCCGCCTTCGAGGGGGAGTTCCTCCTGGGTGTCGGGCGGGGGCTGGGAGGCGCCTTCGTGGGTCCAGAGGCCGAGGAGATCGACGATGAGGTGGACGCGTGCGCTGGAGAAGATGCAGAGGTCGCCCTGGGGGCTGAGGGCGGCGAGGGCGGCGGTGGCGACGACGTCGCCGTCGCCGCGGTAGTTGCCGGAGGAGATGTTGGGGACGGTGTCGGTGCAGGGGTAGGCGGTGATGAAGCCGGGCTCGGTGGCGCCGAGGGTGGTGAGGTTGGCGAGGAGGCCCCAGGCGGCGTCGGGGGCGTGGGGGAGGGCCTGGTTGGGGCGGCGGTCGATCTGGCGGGCGGCGAGCCGTCCCTCGTAGCGGGCGCCGGGCTGGCGTGTGTCGAGGAGGCGGACGGGGCGGAGGCTGCGGTAGGCGAGGGGTCCGTCTGGGGAGACGTGTCCGATGAGGTCGATGATGATGTGGGCCTCGTTGAGGCTGTAGACGCAGAGCTTTCCGTCGGTGACGGGGACGAGGACGGTGTTGGCGGTGACGCGTGAGGCGGCGTAGTTGACGGTGCTGGTGTCGGGGCGGGATGCGCCGCAGGGGAAGGCGGTGAGGAAGCCGGGGGCGTCGCCCGGGGCGGCGGTGAGGGTGACGGCGACGCCGGTGGCCTGGGGCGGGATGGGGAGGTCGATCTCGCGTCGCAGCGTCGGGCGGACGGTATAACGCAGCGCGCGGGGCTGTAAAGGACGAGCGGCTTGGAGCGGGGCGCGGAGGTGCGTAGGATGGGTGGGGCGGGCTGTGGCGGCCCGCGTCGCGTCCCACGTTCACCTCCAACCAGGAGCTGCTCATGTTCGGATTCGCTCGGCGGCCACGCGCTGTATGGTCTTTGATGCCTGGGGTGTACCTCCTCCTCCTGCTGGCGGGCTGCGCCAGCGTCGAGCCCGGGGGGCGCGGGGCGTCCTCGCCTGAGGCGCCGGCTGCGCAGGCGGCGGAGCCGGCCTCCGTCGCGGCGCTCCGCGAGGCGCTGAAGCAGGAGCCTTCGGCGGAGGCCTGGGAGGGCGTGCTGGGGCGCCTGCGGTCCTGGGAGGAGCCGGAGACGCAGGAGGCCGCGCTGAAGGCGGCGACCGAGGAGCTGGCGTCATGGCCCGAGCCCCTGCGCGCCGCGACGCTGGACGCAGGCGAGGCGCCTGCGCCCTGGATGCAGGTCCTCCGCCGCGTCCGCCTGGGCGAGTCCGCCGAGCCCCTCGCGTGGCTGGAGACGCTCGCGACGTCGCCCCACCTCCAGGGGGTCACCGGGCTCCACCTCCCCGCCCTGGAGTCCGCCGCGGCCGAAGAGCTGGCGACCTCACCCCATCTCAAGAAGATCAAGGCCCTGGATTTCACATCCAGCAAGATCGGAGATGACGGCGCCCGGGCCCTCGCGGCCTCGCCCCACCTGGCCGGGTTGACCGAGCTGAACCTCGAAGGCAACGGTGTCGGGGATGACGGCTTGCGCGCCCTCGCCGCCTCCCCCCACCTCGCCTACCTCCAGGCGCTGAACCTCCGCAGCGGCTACATCGGCCCCCAGGGAGCCGACGCGCTCGCCCGCACCCCCCACCTGCGCGGCCTGACCGCGCTGGAGCTTGGAGGCAACGGCGTCGGAGATGACGGCGTCCGGAGCCTCCTGTCCACGACGTGCCTGCACAAGCTCACC
>CAUJGC010000493.1 GCA_963169075.1 Myxococcota bacterium | reverse complement strand
AAAAAACCTCAAAATATATCCTTTTGTGCCTTTTTTTGGGGGGGGCCCCCCCGGGGGGTGGGGGGCCCCCCGCCCCCAGACCCCCCTCTACTGGGCTTCGCTGGTGAAGCGGAGCTTGTCGTCGTGGTCCGGGTCGACGTCGATGACGACGTGTCCGCCGTTCTCGAGGTCCCCGAAGAGGAGCTGGTCCGCGAGGGGCTGTCGGATGGCCTCCTGGATGAGGCGCGCGAGGGGTCGCGCGCCGAAGAGGGGGTCGTAGCCCTTGAGGGCGAGCCAGGCGCGTGCGGCGGGGGTGAGCTCGAGGGTGACCTCGCGGGCGGCGAGCTGCTCGCCCAGCTCGACGATGAACTTGTCCACGACCTGCTCCATGATCTCCTGGGGGAGGGGGCCGAAGTGGACGACGCGGGTGAGGCGGTTGCGGAACTCGGGGCTGAACATCTTCTCGATGGCCTTGCCTCCGGCGGCGACGTCGGCGCCCTTGCCGAAGCCGACGACGTTGGCGGTCATCTCGCGGGCGCCGGCGTTGCTGGTCATGATGAGGATGACGTTGCGGAAGTCGGCCTCGCGTCCGTTGTTGTCGGTGAGGGTGGCGCGGTCCATGACCTGGAGGAGGATGTCGAAGAGGTCGGGGTGGGCCTTTTCGATCTCGTCGAGGAGGAGGACGGCGTGGGGGTTCTTGCGGATGGCCTCGGTGAGGAGGCCGCCCTGGTCGTAGCCGACGTAGCCGGGGGGTGCGCCGATGAGGCGTGAGACGGTGTGCTTCTCCATGTACTCGGACATGTCGAAGCGGAGGAAGGCGATGCCGAGGGTGGCGGCGAGCTGCTTGGCGACCTCGGTCGTGCCGACGCCGGTGGGTCCGGCGAAGAGGAAGGAGCCGACGGGCTGGTCGCCGCGTCCGAGGCCGGCGCGGGAGAGCTTGATGGCGCTGACGACGGCGGCGATGGCGTTGTCCTGTCCGAAGACGCGGGCCTTCATGTCGCGCTCGAGGGCGCTGAGGCGCTCGCGCTCGGAGGCTCCGGCGCGCAGCTCGGGCATGCGGGCGATCTTGGCGAGGACCTCCTCGATCTGGAGGTGGTCGATGACCTGGACGCGCTCGGCGGGCGGCTTGATGCGGTTGCGTGCGCCGGCCTCGTCGATGACGTCGATGGCCTTGTCGGGGAGGTGGCGCTCGTTGATGTAGCGGTGTGAGAGCTCGGCGGCGGCGCGGAGGGCCTCGGGGGTGTAGGTGATCTGGTGGTGCTGCTCGTAGCTGGCGCGGAGCCCTTCGAGGATCTGGATGGTGTCTTCGACGGAGGGTTCGAGGATCTCGATCTTCTGGAAGCGTCGGATGAGGGCCTTGTCGCGCTCGAGGTTGCGTCGGTAGTCTTCGTGGGTGGTGGCGCCGATGCAGCGCAGCTCGCCGGACTGGAGTGCGGGCTTGAGGAGGTTGGAGGCGTCCATGGAGCCGCCGGCGGTGGCGCCCGCGCCGACGATCATGTGGATTTCATCTATAAAGAGTATGGCTTTTTCTCGTTTTTGGAGCGCCTTGAGTGAGGACTTGAGGCGCTCCTCGAACTGGCCGCGGAACTTGGTCCCGGCGAGGAGGGAGCCGAGGTCGAGGGAGAAGATGTCGGTGTTGAGGAGGACGTCGGGGACGTCGCCCTGGACGATGCGGAGGGCGAGCCCTTCGACGATGGCGGTTTTTCCGACGCCGGGCTCTCCGACGAGGATGGGGTTGTTCTTGCGTCGTCGGCAGAGGATCTGGACGAGTCGTTCGACCTCGCTCTGGCGTCCGATGAGGGGGTCGATGCGTCCTTCGCGTGCGCGGGCGGTGAGCTCGACCATGAAGGACTTGAGGGGTTTCTTGGAGGCGTCGTCGCCGTCTTCGTCCCAGGCGTTGGCGGTGGCGTTGTCGTCGTCGTCGTCGCGGGTGGCGTCGTCGTCGTCGTCGTCTTCGTCGCGCTTGGAGACGCCGTGGCTGATGTAGGCGACGACGTCGAGGCGTGTGACGCCCTGCTGTTCGAGGAGCCAGACGGCGTGGCTCTCGGGTTCGCGGAACATGGCGACGAGGACGTTGCCGCCGTTGACCTCGGCCTTGCCGGAGCTTTGGACGTGGATGACGGCGCGGTCGAGGACGCGTCGGAAGCCGAGGCTGGGCGTGGGTCGGACGTCGGCGCCTTCGGGGAGGGGTTGGACCTCGGCGTCGAGGTAGGCGCGGAGCTGTCGTCGCAGCTCGGTGAGGTCTCCGCCGCACTGGTGGACGATGTTCTCGGTGACCTGCTCGTGGAGCAGGGCGAGGAGGAGGTGCTCTACGGTGACGAACTCATGGCGTCGGACCTCGGCCTCCCGAATGGCCGCTTGCAGGGCCAGCTCCAGATCGCGTTGACTCATCGAGGGGTGTCTCCATCCGAGGCGTGCGCCGCTCAGGTCTGTGTCGGCGCGTTTCGAGAGGCCAACGGTCAACCCGGAGGCTTTCATCCCGGCAAGGTAGTCTCGGGGCTGCAGAAGTCCAGCGCTCGACTTCTTGGCGGGCATGTGCTTCCACAGAGCGCTCTGCAGGGGTCCTGGAGGCGTCTGCGGCTGATCTTTGCTTCTTGAGGAGGTGTCTTCGATGTTGATCCGTCCCTCTCTGCCTGCGGAGCAGCTGCGCGCGACGTGCAGCGTGGAGCACCTGAACTTTGAGACGACCGCGGAGCTGGCGGATCTGGATGATGCGCTGGGTCAGGAGCGTGCGGTGGAGGCGCTGGAGTTCGGGGTGAGCATCCAGCGCTCGGGGTTCAACATGTTCGCGCTGGGCCCTGTGGGGATGGGGAAGCACCACTTCGTGAAGCGCTACCTGGGGGAGTGGGCGCGCAAGGGTGCGACGCCGCAGGACATTTCGTACGTCTACAACTTCGACAAGCCGGAGGAGCCGCGGGCGCTGCTCCTGCCTGCGGGTCGTGCGGAGAAGCTGCGGAAGGAGATGGAGGGGCTGGTGGAGGATCTGCGCTCAGCGATCCGCACGGCGTTCGAGTCGCCGGACTACCGGACGGACAAGCAGACGATCGAGGACGCGTTCAAGGATCGTCAGGACGAGGCGCTCAAGGGGGTGGAGAAGCAGGCGAAGGAGCGGGGGATCGCGGTGCTTCGGACGGAGGAGGGGATCGCGCTGGCGCCGATGGGTGAGGACGGCGAGGTGTTGGACTTCGACGAGTTCGACGAGCTGCCGGAGGCGGAGCAGGCGGAGATCGATCAGGCGATCGACGAGCTGCGTCGCGAGCTGAACGTGGCGCTGCGTGACGCGCCGCGCTGGGAGCGCGAGACGCGCTCGAAGCTGCGGAGCCTGAAGCGTGACGTGACGGCGTACGCGGTGGGTCATCTCTTTGATGATCTGGAGGAGGGGTATCGGGAGCTGCCTGCGGTGATCGACTATCTGGAGGCGGTGCTGAACGACGTGGTGGAGCGCGCGGCGGATCTGCGTGACGGGATCCTGGAGGAGGAGGAGTCGGAGCCTGCGATCTTCCTGGGGGGCGGGCCGCCGCGTAAGGGTCTGGAGCTGAAGCGTTATCAGATCAACGTGTTGGTGGATCACCGCGGCACGGAGGGGATGCCGGTGGTGTATGAGGACCACCCGACGGTGCGCAACCTGATCGGTCATGTGGAGCGTCGGGCGGAGTTTGGCGTGGTGGTGACGGACTACTCGATGATCCGTCCTGGGGCGCTGCACCGCGCGCACGGGGGCTTCTTGATCCTGGACGCGGCGAAGCTGCTCTCGCAGCCGCTCTCGTGGGATGTGTTGAAGCGTGCGCTGCGCTCGCGTGAGCTTCGGATCACGCAAGGCGAGGATCCGGCGACGGGGGCGCCGGTGGGGGATGCGTCGTTGGAGCCGGAGACGATCCCGCTGGAGGTGAAGGTGGTGCTGGTGGGCGAGCGGATCCTGCACTATCTCTTGACGGAGGCGGACCCGGACTTCGCGGAGCTCTTCAAGGTGTCGGTGGACTTTGAGGACGAGATTGATCGGACGCCGGAGGGTGTGTCGGCGTACGCGCAGATGTTGGCGACGCTGATCCGTCAGGACGAGCTGCGCCACCTGGATCGGGCGGCGGTGGCGCGTGTGATCGAGCACTCGGCGCGGCTGAGCGGCGACGCGCACCGTCTGACGACGCACATCCGGTCGATGATCGACCTGCTGCGCGAGGCGGACTGGCAGGCGGGTCGGGCGGGTGCGTCGCTGGTGGGTGAGGTGCATGTGAAGGCGGCGGTGGAGGCTCAGGAGCGCCGGGATGGTCGGCTCCGGGAGCAGTCGCTGCGGGAGTTCGCGGACGGGACGCTGCTCCTGGACACGGACGGGGTGCGTGTGGGTCAGATCAACGGGCTCTCGGTGCTCTCGTTTGGTCGGGTGTCGTTCGGTCGTCCGACGCGGATCACGGCGCGGGTGCGCGTGGGCCGCGGCGAGGTGCTGGACATCGAGCGTGAGATCGAGCTTGGGGGTCCGATCCACACGAAGGGCGTCTTGATTTTGACGGGCTTTCTGGGGTCGCGCTACGCGTCGGAGCAGCCGCTCTCGCTCTCGGCGTCGGTGGTGTTTGAGCAGTCGTATTCGGGTGTGGACGGGGATTCGGCGTCGTTGGCGGAGACGTGCGCGCTGATCTCGGCGTTGGCGGAGCAGCCGATCGATCAGTCGTTGGCGGTGACGGGCGCGATGAACCAGCACGGCGCGGTGCAGGCGATCGGCGGCGTGAATGAGAAGATTGAAGGGTTCTTTGATCTCTGCGCGTCACGCGGGTTGACGGGTCGGCAGGGTGTGCTGATCCCGCGCTCGAACGTGCGTCACCTGATGTTGCGTGATGACGTGGTGGAGGCGGTGCGGGAGGGTCAATTCCACATCTGGCCTGTGGCGACGGTGGATGAGGCGGCGGAGCTCCTGATGCATGTGCCTGCGGGGCTTCGGGATGAGCGCGGCGGTTTCCCTGCGGGGACGCTGAACCGGGCGGTGCAGGACCGTCTGGAGGCGATGGCGGAGCAGGCGCGTCGATACCACGGACGGGGTTGAGTCGGTCGCGATGACGCATGGTGCGTTGCGTCAAAGCGCGGTTGACGAAACCCCTGCCGATCCCCATACTACGCCGGTCGTTTCCTTCGACGCGCCCGCGCGGAGGCCGGAGCGGCCCCGACGCGCGGCGTCATCAAGCGAAACCCGACCCCACACCCCCGCACGCTAAGGAGAGAGACTCTATGGCTGGGACCGCGAACCTGAACCTCGGTGACAAGTCCGTTGACTTCGCGACTACGCAGGGCTCGGAGGGCGAGAAGGCGATCTTGATCAAGCCCTTCCGCCAGGCGACGGGCTACGTTGCGCTGGACCCGGGCTTTGTCAACACGGCGTCCTGTGAGTCTTCGATCACGTTCATCAACGGCGAGGAGGGTGTGCTGCACTACCGCGGCTATCCGATCGCGGATCTGGTGGAGAACACGTCGTTTCTGGAGGTGGCGCACCTCTTGATCGAGGGTCACCTGCCGACGCAGGAGGAGTACGAGGGGTTCAAGAACTCCATCACGTACCACACGCTGCTGCACGAGAACCTGAAGCGCCTCTTCGAGCTGGTGCCGACCGACGCGCACCCGATGAGCGTGCTCTCGGCGGCGGTGAGCGCGCTGGCGACGTTCTATCAGGACTCGCTGGATCCGATGAATGAGGATCAGGTGCGGCTGTCGATCCATCGCTTGATCGGGAAGCTGCCGACGATCGCGGCGTTCCACTACAAGCGCTCGCGGGGTCAGGCGTACATCTACCCGGACAACCGGCTGGATTACGCGGCGAACTTCATGAAGATGATGTTCGGCTTCCACACCGAGCCCTACGAGGTGGACGAGGAGGTGGCGCGCATCCTGGATCAGCTCCTGATCCTGCACGCGGACCACGAGCAGAACTGCTCGACGACGGCGGTGCGTGTGGTGGGCTCGTCGCAGGCGAACCTCTACGCGTCGGTGACGTCGGGGATCTGCGCGCTCTCGGGTCCGCTGCACGGCGGTGCGAACCAGGCGGTGCTGGAGATGCTCCAGACGATCCACGACGACGGCGGCGACGTGCAGAAGTTCGTGGAGCTGGCCCGCGACAAGACCTCGGGCTTCCGCCTGATGGGCTTCGGTCACCGGGTGTACAAGGCGTACGATCCGCGCGCGCACTTCCTCCAGCAGAAGGTGGAGGTGGTCCTCCGCAAGCTGAAGGTCAACGATCCGCTGCTGAACATCGCGCGCAAGCTGGAGGAGGTGGCGCTGAGCGACTCCTACTTCAAGGATCGCAACCTGTACCCGAACGTGGACTTCTACTCGGGGATCATCTACCGCGCGCTGGGCATCCCGGTGAACATGTTCACGGTGATGTTCGCGCTGGGTCGTCTGCCGGGCTGGATCGCGCAGTGGAAGGAGAACCTGGAGAAGGGCTACCCCATCTGCCGTCCTCGCCAGATCTACACCGGCGAGACGATGCGCAAGGTCATCCCGATGTCGGAGCGCTGATCGAGTCGACCTGGGTTGAGTAGCATGAATCCAGCGTGAATTGTATATGATTTGCGCTGGATTTTTGCTTTCTTGGGGGTCGGGGTGCCTCCGGTGGCTGGGGGCGAGCCGCCCCCAGACCCCCATTCAGTTCTCAGCGGCGTCGAGGCTTGGGGTGGCGTCGCGGAGGCGCTGGATGGCGTCGGGCGAGAGGCCGCAGCGCTGGAC
>CAUJGC010000492.1 GCA_963169075.1 Myxococcota bacterium | reverse complement strand
GGGCGTCGCTGCTGCTCTCCGCTCCTGCGCACCTACCGTCCTCACCCGATCCCCTCCCACCCGATCCTGTCGGTGCCCCCCTACCCTTGGGGGGGCCGGGGCCGTTCGTCCAGTCCCGCCGGGCTGGACGTTACGGCCCCGGGGGGGTCACGGGCTCTCCGCGATCCACAGCCGCTGCGAGTCCTCCGCCGTCGCGATCAAGAAGCCCCCCGGGTGGAGGAGCCACCGCTCGGGGAGCCCGAGGAGCGGCATCGCGGCGACCGCGCCGCCGACCTCGGCCTGGTCCTCGGACCAGCGGACGGGGAGGCGGGGGGCGGGGTGGCAGGGGGCGCCCTCGACGGTGGCGGCGCCCACCACCTCGCTCTTGCCGCCGGGCTGGAGGAGGATGGAGACCCACTCGGACGCGTCGAGGCGGTTCTGCACATAGAGGAGGGTGGGGGTGGGGAGGTGGAAGGCGCCGGGCAGCAGCTCGCTGGCCTCCTCGCTCAGATCCAGGCAGATCGTCGTGAAGGGGCCGGTCCAGCGGGCGTCGGGGAGGGGGCGCAGGACGGGGGTCAGCACCTCCTCCAGCCAGGGCGCCAGGGGGTCGCTCCGCCAGAACTCCCCGGCGCGGGTCGCGACGTAGCGGTTCAGCCACGCGGGCTCCTCCAGCAGCAGCCCCTCCCCGAGGCACCAGAGCTCGCGCAGGCGCTCCAGGCGCTCCGGGCCGGGCGCCCAGGCCAGGGCGCGGGGGGCGTGGGTCAGGAGCCCCCAGCTCAGGAGGTTGCCCCACGCGCCGTCCTCCTGCTGCACCAGCCACCCGCGCCCGGAGGCCTCCACCAGCGCCCGGGCGTAGGAGGCGAAGAGGCGGCGGTCGTCGTCCGATGTCTCTTTCAGGTTGCGCTCCAGCTGGGCGAGCGGCGCGGCGCAGCGCGCGTCGAAGGTCGCGGCGTCCCAGCGCGCGAAGCGTCGGGGCGCGCCCGCCTGGGCCTCGCGCAGCAGCGCCTTGAAGACCGGCTTCATCTCACCACCCCCTGCCCTGGCGCCGGGCCCGCTGGGCCTGCTGGAGCCGGTAGATCAACCCTTTGAGCGCGACCACGTCGGCGTGGACCGGCCCGTTCAGCTCGTGCTTGCGCAAAAGGTCGTCCAGCGCGCGCCGCACCCCCTGCGCCGCCGCCGCCAGGTCCGAGCCGGGGGACTCCAGCGCGGCCTCGGCCTCGGCGGCGGCGGCCAGGCCGGGCGCCCGGGCGACCGCCCAGGCGGCCTGCTGATCCACCGCCGCGTCGAAGAGGTGGCGGATCCACCCCACCCGATCCACCAGGAGCACCTCCCGCTCGGGGCGCTGGAAGAAGGCGCTGTGGGCGTTGGCCTCCAGGCGCTCGTGGAGCACCCAGGGCGCCAGCTGGCGGACCTCCTCCAGCGACACCGCCTTGCGCCCCCGGAACCACGCCATCGCCTTGCTGTAGTGCGCCCACGTCTGGTACGCCCGCGCCGAGACGCCGTTCTCGGTCTGCGCGCAGAGGTTCTCGTTCTTGTCCAGCGGGCAGTCCTCGGTGCAGACGTGCCCCACCCGGCGCTTGGCCAGGTGGAGGGTGTCCTTGTTCATGAACTCCACCTCGGTGGAGGCCCGGCGGCAGAAGTCCAGCTGCCCCATGAAGAACCCCATGGCCTCGCGGACCTCGGCGGGGATCGGGATCGCCCGGATCGCCTGGTCGATGGCGTCCAGCTCCGCCGCGCTGAACACCAGCTCGCCGGGCACGAAGGCCTCCGGCGTGCTGGACCCCTCGATCCGCGTCACCAGATCGTCCAGATACCGCGCGTGGAACGGCGCGCACCGCACCACCACGTCGATCCGGTCCCGCAGCGCCTCGATCACCGGGAACGTCCCGCCGCCCTGCTCGTCGTTGGCCGTCAGGAACCACGCCGAGCGCCCCGCCTCGATCACCTGCTCGTAGAGCTCCGCGTACCCCTCCGCCATCAGCGAGAGCAGCGCCGACTGCGTGCGCGTCGGGATGCGGTTGTACTCGTCCACGATCTTCACCCGGCGCCGCAGCCACCCGCGCCACGACACCCGGATCGAAGACGCCTCCTCGGCCCGGATCAGCGCGCTCGGCAGCGGCCCCCCCAGCAGATCCGCGATGGTGAGCTGCGGGTGCCCGTGCTGGATCCCGCGCCGCGCCTCCTCCAGCCCCTCCCCCGCCAGGAGCGCCATCAGCGTCGCCATCGTCGTCTTCCCGCGCCCCGGCGCCCCGATGAAGAGCAGCCGCCGCGACGTCAGCAACGTCAAGAGCGGCAGCACGATGAACGACGCCCACGCGTCCTCGCCGTGGACCCGCAGCCCCGCCTCACCTGTCCCCAGGGACACCGCCGGCCCGAACTCCAGATCCGCATACGGGCACCGGATCGCCTCCTCCGCGATCCACGCATACGCCCGCCGCGCCTTCTCCCCCAGCTCCACCGCAGGCTCTCCCCGCAGGACCAGCATCCCCCCCTCGAGCTGCGCCCGCCCCCCCGCCAGCCAGCCTGCGATCCGCGCCTGGATGTCCATCCGCGCTCCTCCTCATGGGGTCTTCCCCGTCACCCCTCCTGTGTACCGCGCAGGTGATGCGCAGGCAAGGCCCTGCAACCCCCCCGGCCCCGTAAGCTCCTGCTGCGCTGCGCTTCACAGGAGCAACGGGGCCGGTCCCCCCCGTGACGGGG
>CAUJGC010000491.1 GCA_963169075.1 Myxococcota bacterium | reverse complement strand
TTTGATGAGGTGTTCAAGATGGTTAGAACGACAGCTTCGTCGCAAAGAGGGTTTTAGGTAGCCAGCCTCCCTTGAGGCAGGATACCACAAACAACTCGCCACGTTCTGTAGAAGTATGAGCCGTCACGGGGGGGACCGGGGCCGTTCGTCGGGCCGAGCAGGCCCGACGTTACGGGGCCGGGGGGGTTGCCGCCCCGTTGCATCCGCCCTACACTCTCTGGGTGTGCGTCCTCTCACCCTGGAGCCTCATCTGATGTCATCACCGCTTCGCGTCTCCCTGGCTGTCCTCGCGCCGCTGGCGCTGGCCTCTCTCCCGGCGTGCTGTCCCTGCTGGAGCGGCGAGGAGGCGCGCTACGATGAGGACGGCCTCCCGGTGGTGAGCGACGAGGAGATCACCTATGGGTCGCTGGAGGCGGGGAGCACGCCGCCGGAGGCGGCGGCGCAGGACCCGGATCAGCCGACCTGGGGCACGCGCTTCCCGGGCTCGGAGTATACGCGGGCGCTCTTGCGGGAGGCGAAGCCGCGCAAGCGCGGCGACGTGGACCGGGACCTCCTGCTCTGCGACGTGCTGATCCGGGACGGCAAGAGATTCGACGCGTTCGCGGACCCGGACCCGTCGGCCACGGTGACGCTGGGGGCGCGGAACCCGCTCTACGTCCGGGGCGGCGAGGACACGACGAGCATGCTCTTCAGCATCCCGAACGTGTCGATCCGGCGTGGGGAGCGCTTTGAGCTCTTCCTGGTGGACCGCGACGTGACCAGCGACGACACCATCGGGGAGGCCAGCGCGACGTATGAGGGTGACTCGCCGCTCGCGCTGGAGCATGACGACTTCCGGGCGGTCTGCCACCTCGTCCCCCGTCAGGACGTCGAGCCTGTGGCGGTGCGGGCGCTCAAGGCCGCCGATCACGCCCTCGTGGACTTCCCGGGCGACGCGAAGCCCGACCCGCTGGCGGACGACCTCAACCACCCAAGCAGCGACTACAACGGCGCGCGCAACGGCATCAGCGCCGCAGCGGCGCTGGTGGGCTGGGGCGACTCCCGCGTCAAGGAGCGCGTCAAGCGCCTGGACGACGCCGAGGCGGCCTGGCGCAAGGAGGCCGCCCGGCGCCTCAAGGCGCAGGTGAAGCAGGCCAGCCCGGGGGCCTGGGCCGACATCTCGAAGGGGGGCGGGCTGGAGGCCCGCCTCACCCAGCTCCGCTGCCCGGAGGTGGACGCGAAGGGGAAGCGCCGGGACACGCTGGACAACCAATGCACAGCCACCCTCACGCTGCGCAACGCAGGCGAGAAGACGCTCCGCCTCCGGCACGGCCAGGAGCCGGCGCTCCCGACGGGCGTCGTCATCCTGCTGGACAAGGGCTACGTCACCCACGCGAGCTTCACCCGCGACGAGCCCGGCGACGGGCCCCCCTCCATCACCCTCAAGCCCGGCGAGGAGCTGGAGATCGCCTTCTCGGGCTTCTTCACGCCAGATCAGCCGCAGGGGGACGCCGTGGGGGTCTTGATCGGGGAGCGGGCGCCGCTCACTCTGCTGACGCCGCCTTGACGGCGCGCACCCGCGCCTCGATCTCCGGCCACTCGGCCAGGAGCGGCGGCGCCCCCGGCGGCGGCTCCAGGCCCACCGCCCGGTAGAGCGCGTCGCGCTCGCCCTGCTCCAGGGGGCGGACGCAGCGCGGCGTCAGCGGCCCCAGCTCCACCGGGCCCACCGCCAGGCGGCGCAGCTTCACCACCTGGAAGCCACCTGCGGCGCACATCCGCCGCACCTCGCGATGCTTGCCCTCGCGCAGCACCATGTGCACCCAGGTCGCCCGGCTCCGGGCCTCACCGACCTCCACCTCGGCGGGGAGGAAGGTGTCTGCGTCCACGCGCATCCCCGCCCGCATCCGCTCCAGCGCGGGATCGTCCTCGGCCACGTGCCCGCGGAGCTTGACGGCGTACCACTTGGTCAGCTCCCAGCGCGGGTGCAGCACCCGGTGCGCCAGCTCGCCGTCGTTGGTGAAGAGCAGCGCCCCCTCGGAGTTCACGTCCAGCCGACCCACCGGGAAGACAAAGGGCACCTCCGCCGGCAGGTAGCGCCGGAGCCCGGGCAGCTCGGCGGACTCGTCCTCCAGCTTCGTCACATGCGCGCGCGGCTTGTACATGACCAGCACCAGCGGCGGCGCCACATCCCCCACCGGCGCGCCGCCGACACGGACCTCCGCGCCCCAGGGCACCGGCTCCGCGAAGCGCGTCACCACCTCACCGCCCACCGTCACCTCACCGGCGGCGATCAGCGCCTGCACCCCGCGCCGCGTCCCCACCCCCCGATCCTGGAGCCACTTCTGGAGCGCCCGGCGCCCAACCCCCTCCTCCTCCTCTGCCTCGACCGATGCCTCAACCATCACGACTCCTCTGCGGCCATCACCACGACACCGCGCGCCTTCATACACGATCCCCCATTGACGCCGCTACCCCCCTCGCCCTACGCTGTCGCTCTCACGCGCCGCCTCAACGCGGCCGCCCGATCAGGAGCCCCATCATGCGACCTCGCCTACGCCTCACCGCCGGGAGCACCTTCGCCGCGCTCCTCCTCCTGGCCGCCACCGCGGCGGCCATCCCCAACATCCAGAGCGCCAGCGACACCGACGACGACGCCAAGATCACCCTCCGCGCCCTCACCCAGACCATCGACGGCGACCGCAAGAGCTGGTGCGAGGTCCGCATCGAGATCACCGAGGCCGACGAGCCCCTCACCTCCGGCGACCCCGTCTACCTCTGGGTCTACGAGGACGACTTCGCAGGCGATGACACCATCTGGAGCACCACCTTCAACGTCACCGCCGCCGAGGCCAGCGCCAACCGCGTCGATCGCACCTTCGACTGCAGCGCCTTCTTCGACAACGACTCCGGCAGCCAGCTCGAGATCTACGCCGAGGCCCGCGTCGAGAAGGACGAGTGCGGCTTCGGCTGCGCCTGGGACCGCCCCGAGACCGGACTCCTCGATCTGGACATCGTCACCGACGACAACCGCGAGGAGAACGACTCCAGCAATGTCGCCAGCGGCCTCTCCCTGGGCAACAACAACAACCTCATCGCCCGCGATCAGGACTGGTACACCCTCGCCCTCTCCTCACCCTCCCGCATCACCTTCGATACGACCTACCGGACCAATACAGGTCGTATCGATATGACATTCTTTGATACAACGCTCACCGACCGCGGCAGCGTCTCCGACACGGACACCGGCGGCACCCTGGTCATCGAGCGCGCCGAGGCGGGCGACTACCTCATCCGCCTGGCCCCCCGCAACAGCGGCGACTTCAACTTCTATGACCTCCGCATGACCGTGGACACCCTCGCCGCGGACTGCGTCGTCGGCGCCACCGAGGACGCCACCTGCGGCCGCTGCGGCACCCAGACCCGCACCTGCGACAACAACGGCCGCTGGGGCCCCTTCGGCGCCTGCACCGACGAGGGCGTCTGCGCTCCGGGCGAGCAGATGAGCGAGGGCTGCGGCAGCTGCGGCACCCGGCTCATCACCTGCACCGAGGCCTGCGCCTGGGGCGCCCCCGCCGCCTGCGCGGGCGAAGGCGAGTGCGCCGCGGGCAGCAGCGAGGAGGTCAACTGCAACGGCGGCACCCAGTCCCGCACCTGCGACGACGAGTGCGTCTGGGGCGAGTTCACCGCCTGCGGACAGATCATCTGCGAAGAGAACGCCGTCGAGCCCTGCTACACCGGCCCCGAGGGCACCGAGGGCGTCGGCGCCTGCCGCGCCGGCTCCCGACGCTGCACCAACAACGCCTGGGGCGACTGCCGCGGCGAGGTGGTCCCCAGCGCCGAGGTCTGCGCGGACAACCTGGATAATGACTGCGACGGGCAGCGCGACGGCGCCGACACCGAGTGCGCCGAGTCCGGCGCCCCGCTCGGAGACCCCTGCGCCGACGACGCCGCCTGCCGCGGCGCCCTGGAGTGCGTCAAAGCCCCCCAGGACCCCCAGTTCGAGGGCGGCTACTGCGGCAAGGCCGAGTGCGCCTCCGACGCCGAGTGCGGCAGCGAGGGCTTCTGCGCCACCGTCTTCGACGAGAACTACTGCCTGGACGCCTGCCAGAACACCGGCGACTGCCGCGACGGCTACCTCTGCGCCGAGGTCGGCGGCCGCATGGGCTGCATCCCCCGCTGCCGCGCCGACAACCACTGCCGCGGCACCTCCTTCCCCAGCTGCAACCCCGACACCGGGCTCTGCGAGGCGGTCCCGGCCAACAACAACCCCGGCAACAACACCCCGGCCAACAACAACCCAGGCAACAACACCCCGAGCAACAACACCCCGAGCAACAACAACCCCGGCAACAACAGCTCCGCCAACAACAGCACTGGCAACACAAACAACGGCACCACCCCGGCCGAGCCGACCGGGACCGTCGATGCCTGCGCCTGCGCCACCCCGGCGCGCACCCCGGCGGCGGTGACGCCCTGGCTCCTCCTCGGCCTGGTCGGGGTGGTGGGCGCGCTGCTCCGCCGCAAGCTCTAGAGGCTGGGGGGTCCGGGGGCGGCTCGCCCCCGGCCGCCGGAGGCACCCCCAAGAACCTGAAGCCCGCTCAAAACACCTGTTTTGAGCGGGCTTTTGCATTACAATAGCATCAAATTCACAACGGAGGCTCGGCTCACGCGGCCTGCGCATCCTTGCGCGGCCTCGGCGTGAGCCTCCGCGCGTCCTTGCGCGGAACAAGCGAGAGGAGCCATCCCTGGCTGAGATCGACCGTCACGTGCCGGTGCCCGCAGCGTCCTGCCGCGGTATAAGGCGAGTGTAGGACACCCCCGGCGGGCGTCAAAAAAAGCGCCGCGTTTTTCTGTGCCTCACCGGGGGTCGCCGCGATCGACCTACATAAACCTGCGCGCAGGGCTCAGGCGTCCAGCGAATCGAAGGCGGCGAAGCTCATCGTGAACACGCCGCGACCCTGGGTCATGGAGCGGATCGCGGTGGAGTAGCCGAACATCCGGCGGAGCCCCACCCGCGCGTGGACCATCTTGGCGCCGCTCTGATCCTCGACGTCCTCGATCCGGCCGCCGCGCTGGGAGAGATCCCCGATGATGTCTCCCAGGTGCTCGTCCGGCACGAAGATCTCGACCTTCATCAGCGGCTCCAGCACCAGCGGACGCGCGCTCTTGAGCGCGTCACGCACGGCGATCCCCGACGCGATCCGATACCCCACCCAGGAGGTCGGCGCCTCGTCGCGGAGGGTGATCCCCCGCACGGTGACCTTGACGTCCTCGACGATCTCGCCCCGGGCGGGGCCGCTCTGGAGCCCGTCGCGGGCGCCTTCGGTCAGGAGCTTCTCCAGCTCCTTGTGGGCGGTCAGCGGCACCTCGGGGGAGAGGACGACCTGCTGGCCGCTGCCCCGCGGCAGCGGCTCCACCAGCACCGACACCTCGCCAAAGATCCGCTCGCTCTCCGTCTCGCGCTCGAAGCGACCCTGACCCTGGCCCCGCTCCCCGATGGACTCCTTGTAGACCACCGAGGGCGCGCCGACCCGGACCTCCAGGCTGTACTCGCGGCGCATCCGGTCCACGATGATCTCCAGGTGCAGCTCCCCCATGCCCCGGATGATGATCTCGCCGGTCCCCTCGTCCTCGCGGTAGAGGAAGGAGGGATCCTCGGCGGCGAACTTCTCCAGCACCTCCATCAGCTTGTCGCGGTCGGCCCGGCGCTCGGGCTCCAGGGCGATGCTGATGACCGGCATCTTGGACTCGATGGCCTCCAGGAGCAGCGGCTTGCCGATCACCGTCACCGTGTCCCCGGTGACGGTCTGCTTGAGGTTGGGGATGGCGATGATGTAACCCGCCTCCGCCGAATCCGTCGGCACCGGCTTGTTGCTGTGCATCAAAAAGAGGCGCCCCGCCCGCTCATCCACGCCCCGGCTCGCGTTGTGGATCTTGTCGCCCTGGGTGATCTTGCCGGAATATATACGAATATACACCAGCTTTCTGCCGTCGATCATCTGCACCTTGAAGGCCAGCCCCGCGAAAGGCGCCTTCGGGTCGTGCGCACGCGACTCCAGCTCGCCGGTCTTCGGGTGCGGACCCTGCACCGGCGGCAGATCCAGCGGCGACGGCAGGTAGTCCACCGCCGCGTCCAGGATCGGCTGCACCCCCTTGTTCCGAAGCCCCGTCCCGCAGAGCACCGGCACCGCCTCCAGCGCGATCGTCCCCTTCCGGAGCGCCGCCTTCAGCTCCGCCACCGTCAGCTCCTCGCCTTCCATGTAACGCTCGGCCAGCGCGTCATCCAGGAACGCGATCGCCTCCACCATCGCCTCGCGCGCGGCGGCCACGTCCGCCGCCATGGACGCCGGGATCGGCCCCACCTCCGGCTCCCAGCCCCGGTCGTCCTCCCGGTAGGTGATCGCGCGCAGCTCCATCAGATCGATCACCCCCGAGAAGCTCCCCTCCGCCCCGATCGGCAGCTGGATCGGGATCGGGTTGCCCTGGAGCTTCTTGCGGATCATCTCCACGCAGCGCTCAAAGTCCGCGCCCACCCGGTCCATCTTGTTCACAAACGCCAGCCGCGGCACCTTGTAGCGGTTCGCCTGGCGCCACACCGTCTCCGACTGCGGCTCCACCCCGTGCACGCCGTCATAGAGCGCCACCACGCCGTCCAGCACCCGCAGGCTGCGCTCCACCTCCACCGTGAAGTCCACGTGGCCCGGGGTGTCGATCAGGTGGAACTCGTGCCCCTTCCACACGAAGTGCACCACCGCCGACGTGATCGTGATCCCCCGCTCCCGCTCCTGCTCCATCCAGTCCGTCTCGGCCTCGCCGTCGTGGACCTCACCGACCTTGTGGGTCACGCCCGTGTAGAAGAGGAGGCGCTCGGTCACGGTCGTCTTGCCCGCGTCGATGTGCGCCATGATCCCGATGTTACGGATATTTTCGAGCTTGTTCTTCGACATCTTCCCAACACCTTCCGCCACACGGGACGCGCTGCCCGCACCTGCTTGACTCCTGCCTCCTTCCTGCGCCATCCTCCTGGGCTGGATAAGGCCGAGCGGGTGTATCATGAGCCTCCCCCAGAGGGAAGGCGCCAGCGCAAACACCCCCGCCTCCAGCACCCCAGGACGCCCCGTGGATTGGCTCGCCCAGGTCATCGCCTCCTCCGCCGCCGCCGAAGACGCCGACGCCCCAGACCCCCTGCGCCTCCACGCCCTGGACGGCCTCCACCAGCACATCTCCGCCCTCACCGGCGCCTGCGCCCGCACCCTCCTCGTCGTCCAACACCCCCTCCACGGCACCCTCACCCGGGAGCTGGCCCGCACACCCGCCGACGACACACGCCTCCAACCCCTCTGCGCCGCCATGCTCCAGGTGGACGGACGCGACTTCAAACCCCTCTGCGCCGCCCACGCCGCCCACGCCGCCTCAGGCGCCCTCACCCCGCACGACGACCTCCCACCCTGCCCCGCCGCCACACAGGCCTTCCTCACCGCCGCCGCCGCCACACCCTCGCCTCACCTCCACGTCGTCACCCTCGCCGGACGACTCCTCCCCCTGCACCTCCGCGAAGACGCACACCTCGCCGCCCAGCTCCACGCCCACCCCGAGCGCGCCGAAGAGCTGCGACACGCCGCCCCGCCCCTCCACGCCGACGAAGACACCCTCCGACACCTCCTCCACCACACCGCGCACCACGCCGTACACCTCCTCCGCGACCGCGGCCTCTTTCAAGAACCCACCCCGCCCCTCGACCACCTCGCAGAGGCCCTCCAGGCACGCGACCGCGCCGCTGCCGCCCAGACCCAGCTCTCCCTCCAACGCCACTACCTCGCCTCCCTCGTCCACGACCTCCGCGCGCCCCTCACCGCCCTCCTCGGCTACGCCGAGCTGCTCCAGATGGGCGTCCACGGACCCACCACCGACCCCCAGCGACACGCCCTCTCCCTCATGATCAGCCGCACCCACGGCGCCCTCGGCCTCGTCGGCTCCATCCTCGACTACGCACGCGCCACCGAGCGCAAGACCCGCATCCGCCTCGACACCTTCCCCCTCCGAAACCCCATCGACCGCGCCCTCACCGCCGTCCAGCTCGAAGCCGAGCGCAAAAACCTCCGCCTCGACGCACACCTCCTCGAACCCACCCCCGCCCTCACCATACGCTGCTCCGAGATGCGCCTGGAGCAGATCCTCACCAACCTCCTCTCCAACGCCGTCAAGTACACCGACCACGGCGCCGTCACCCTCACCGCCTCCTGCCCCTCACCCACCACCTTCCAGATCGACGTCACCGACTCCGGCATCGGCATCCCCGACGCCGACCAGGAGCGCATCTTCCTCCCCTACCACCGCACCCGCGCCTCCCTCTCCCGCGCAGGCACCGGCCTCGGACTCGCCGTCAGCCGCGCCATCGTCGAGGCCATGGGTGGACGCCTCACCCTCCAGAGCCACCTCGGACACGGCTCCACCTTCTCCATCCTCCTCCCCGTCCACACCCAGCCCATCGCGTAGCCTGACCCGGGTTGACACCGTAAACCCAGCCCGGTTAACGCCGTCAACCTCTGCGGCGGCAACCCCCTCGGCCCCGTAACCGCCGCCCTCGCTGCGCTCGTGCGGCGGGACGGGGCCGGCTCCCCCCGTGACGGGGGAGCACCGTCAGGGGGGTGGGGGGGACCGGGGGCGAGCGAGCCGAAGGGGGGCGCAGCGGGGGGTGCGCAGGGGAGCGCTGCGTGGTCGGAGTCGCCCGGTCACGGG
>CAUJGC010000490.1 GCA_963169075.1 Myxococcota bacterium | reverse complement strand
CCGCGACGGCGCTGATCTGGACGCTCTCGGGGGTGGGGATCTATGTGTTCTTTCAAGCCTTTGGCGCGCCTGTGGGGGAGCTGGGGCCGCTGGCGGCCTTCGCGGTCTTGAGCGCGCTGGTGGTGGGGGTCGCCATCCCGTCAGGGCCGGGGAACGTGGGGATCTTCCACTGGGCTGCGGCCTTCGGGCTGGGGATGTTCGGCGTCTCGGAGTCGGAGGGGCTCCTGGCGGGCGCCATCCTCCACCTCCTGGTCGTCGGCTGCAACGTGGGCTTCGGGCTGCTGGGGTGGCTCGGGGCGCGTGCGGGGGGGCGGGCTGGATGAGATCGCTGCTCTTGAGCGCCCTCGACGCCGCGCAGCAGCGCGGCGCCTCCTACGCCGACGCCCGCGGCGTCAGCCGCGTCGAGCAGCGCATGGTGGCGCGCAGCGACGCGCCGCCGACCCTGGAGGACACGCCGGACCGCGGCGTCGCCGTGCGCGCGCGCTGCGACGGCGCCTGGGGCTTCGCCGCCGCGCCGGCGCTCCCGGAGGCGGTCATCGAGGCCGCGCAGCGCGCCGTGGCTCAAGCGCGCGCCAGCGCGCTCCTCCTGCACACGCCGCCGCCCTTCCTGGCAGCGGCGCCTCAGCAGGGCACCTGGCGCGCCTCCTGCGCCGAAGATCCCTTCGGCGTGGCGCTGGAGGAGCGCCTCGCGGGGCTCGCTGCGCTGGTCCAGCACGCGCGCCGCCAGCCGGAGATCGCGGCGGCCTGGGCTGCCGTCCGCTTCACCCGCGAGGTCCGCGCCTTCCTCTCCACCGAAGGCGCCGATCTGGAGGAGCACACCTGCGCCACGGGGCTGCTCCTGGGGGTCAGGGCGCAACGCGGCGCCCTTCGCCGCGACCTCGCCTGGCCGAACGGCCCGGGCGGCCACTTCGCGCAGGCGGGCTATGAGCTGCTCCGGGGCCCGGGGCTCCAGGAGGTGATCACGCGCCTCGCGGCGGACGCGCGCGGGCTCCTCGACGCGCCCGCCTGCCCGGAGCGGGTCGGGCCGGTGATCCTGGCGTCGGCGCCTGCGGCGCACCTCCTCCAGGCGACGCTGGGGCGCCAGGCGGCCCTCCAGGGCGCCTGGGGCCCCGAGGCGCTGGGGCGCCTGCGCCTGGGCGCCGCGCCGGTCCACGTCACCGCAGATCCCACCCTCATCGGCGGGGCCGGCTCCTGCGCCTGGGACGCCGAGGGCACCCTGGCCGAGCCCCTCCCGCTGGTCCGGGGCGGCCTCCTCGTCGGCGCGCTCTCCTCGCGGACCGCTCCTGCGGCGCTGGGGCATCCCCGGAGCCAGGGCACGCTCCGCGCCGCGAGCTGGGACGCCGCGCCGCGCCTCCACCCCGCCAACCTCCGCCTGGAGCCTGGCGCCGACAGCCTGGAGGCCCTCGTGTCGGACACGGGGGAGGGCCTCCTGCTGGAGGAGCCGCTGGGCTGGAGCGCCGATCCGGCGCTGCGCTCTCTCCGCCTGGCCTGCGCGGCAGCCTGGGAGCTTCGGGGCGGGCGCCGCCACCGCCTCCTGGGCGGCGCGACCCTGGAGGGGAGCGCCGCGGACCTCTGGAGCGCCTGCGACGCCATCGCCGGGCCTGGAGAGTGGCGCCTCTGGGGTATGGCCGAGGCGCTGGGGGCCCCCACCTCGCGGCGCCTCCTCACCGGCTACGGCGCCGCGCCGCTGCGCCTCCAGCGCGCCCGCGTCAGGGCAGGGGGGCTGTGATGGATCGCGCCCGCGCCCAGGAGATCAGCGCCGCGCTCCTCCGCGCCGCCCGCGGCGCCGAGGCCGAGGTCACCCTCGGCGGCGGCAGCCAGCTCGTCGCGGCCTTCGCCGCCAACCAGCCCAGCGCCCACGAGGCCACGGCCTGGCCTCACGTCAGCCTCCGGGTGGGGCTCCGCAGGGGGCGCGGGTGGCACACCGCCCGGGCCTGGACGCGGGATCTCTCCGCCGACGCCCTCAAGGAGCTTGCGCGGCGGGCCCTCGACCTGGCGCGCCTCGGCGCGCCGGACCCCGACTACCTCCCCATGCTCCACCCGGAGGAGGCCGGCACCTGGTCCGGGGACGTGGCGGCGGCCTGGAGCCCCGAGGTCGGCGCCATCACCCCGGCTGCCCGCGCCGCGCTCCTGGCGGAGCTGCTCCTGCCGTGCCGCCGCGCGGGCTTCGAGGCCCGCGGCGCGCTGGTCCTCACCGACGGCTCGCTGAGCCTCGACGGCGATCCGGGCATCCTGGCGATCCACAACGGGCGCGGGCTGGGGCGCTTCCACGCCAGCGCGCACCTGGCCCTCCAGTGTCGCGTCCGTCACCGGGGCGGCGGCGAGGCCTGGGGAGCGCGCTGGGGCCGAAGCGCGCGGGCGTTGGAGCTGCCGGCGCTGGCCGAGCACCTCATGCAGCGGGCGGCGGTGGCGTCGCAGCGGGGCCCGGCGCCTGCGGGGCCGCTCCCGGTGGTGCTGGAGCCTGCGGCGGTGGCGTCCCTGGTCGGCGCGCTCCTGCCCTCCCTCACCCGCGAGCGCTTCGACGCGGGGCAGAGCGCGCTGGGCGAGCGCCTCGGGGCGCTCGCCCTCGACCCGCGCCTCTCGCTGCTGGACGACCCCTTCCACCCCCTCCACCTGGCGCGCCCCTTTGACGCCGAGGGCCTGGCGACCCAGAGCGTCGAGCTGATCCGGGCGGGGCTCGTCCGCGGCTTCCTCTACACCCGCGCCACCGCGCTCCGCCACAAGCTCCCCCCCACCGGCCACACCCCCCAGCTCCCGAGCCGCGCCGCGGCGCGGGCCCGGGCGCCGGTGATGTTGGGCGGGGTCGCCCGCGTCGAGGCGATGATCCAGGAGGTGGGGCGCCGCGGGCTCCTCGTGCCGGCGTTGCAGGACGTGCGGCTGCTGGAGGTGCGCGCGGGGCGCTTTGTGGCCTCCGTCCGCGACGCCCTCTGGATCGAGGGAGGTCGCCTCACCGCCGCGGCGCCGCCCCTCCACCTGGAGGCCTCCGCCCTCGACCTCCTCCAGAGCGTCGAGGCTGGCGCGCCGGTCTACGCAGGCGGGATGGTGGTCCCGCCGCTCCTCCTCCCCGCCCTCCACCTCCAGGAGGCCCCTTGACCCGCCCGCGTGTTGACCTCCTCCTCACCCGCCGCCAGCTCCTCGCCTCGCTCTCCGCAGCAGGCGCCGCCAGCCTCACCACCCCCTGGCCCGCCCGCGCCGAGCCGCCGCCCCCGCACGCCGCCCCGCTGGCCTGGGAGCACGGCTGGGGCGGCGAGCGCGCCCAGCCCCCCGCCGACGACCTCGCCGCAGCAGGAGGCCCCGATGACGACCCCCTGGCCTGACCCCCCCGGCGCCGCCGGAGCGCGCCGCCTGCGACGCCTCGTCGGCGTCGCCACCGCCCTCGGCCTCCTGGCCCTGGGCGCGCTCCTCCTCGTCAAGCTCCAGCTCCACCGCGACGCCGACGACGCCTGGACCACCCGCGGCGTCGCCGCCCTGGAGCGCGCCCTCCAGGGCGACCCCGCGCGCTGGGACGAGGCCGACCACGCCTTCCGACAGGCCAGCGCCAGCGGCGGCCTCCTCGACCCCTTCCCCATCTTCTGCGTCTCCACCACCGCCCGCCTCCGCGCCCTCGCCTCCACCCCCCAGCCCCCACCCGACGCCCCCCCCGACGATCTCGAAGACGTGGATCGCCTCCTCCTCCTCCACCGCATCGCCCACGCCCGCGAGGCGCTCCTCCCACTCGCCGCCCAGGCCAGCGGCCCCGAGCGCGCCCAACCCCAGCTCTACCTCCGCCTCGTCGGAGAGCTGGAGATCGCAGCGCAGCGCGACCCGGGAGGTGCGCCTTGAGGGTGGAGCGCCGCGACACCATCTGCTAGACTCCACCTGTCGTTCGTAGGGGGAGCCTCGCCCCAAGCCCCTCTTCGCCTCCCCACAGCCCACCACGCCGAGGTTTGAAGATGCGCCACCTCCACCTCACCCTGCTCCTCCTCTCCGCGCTCCTCAGCGCCGCTGCCCTCCCGGCCTGCGGCGACGAAGCTGCGCCCGCCGGCCCGCCCACCAACAGCAACAACAGCGCATCCAATAATCAATCTTCAAATAATTCATCACAAAACAATGTAAATTCAGCTAATAACAGCCCCGGCAACAACAGCCCCGGCAACAACAGCCCCGGCAACAACAACCCCGGCAACAACAACCCCGGCAACAACAGCGCCTCCAACAACACCCAGCCCCCCGACGCAGACGGGGATGGGGTCGAGGACGGCCTCGACAACTGCCGCGCCGTCGCCAACCCCGATCAGGCCGATCAGGATCAGGACTTCATCGGGGACGCCTGCGATAACTGCGCCGCCGTCGCCAACTTCGATCAGCGCGACGAGGACGCCGATGGCGTCGGAGATGTCTGCCGGGAGGGCGGCGTGGTCCTCCCCGTAGACACCGACGGAGACGGCGTCGAGGACGGGCTGGACAGCTGCCCGGGCCTCGCCAACCCCGCCCAGCTTGACACCGATCTCGACGCGGTCGGAGACGCCTGCGACAACTGCCGCACCATCGCCAACTCCGATCAGGCCGACGCCGACGGCGACGGCTTCGGTGACGCCTGCGGCGTGCCCACCGACCCCGACGGCGATGACGACGGCGACGGCGCGCGCAACCAGGACGACAACTGCGCCAACCTCCCCAACGCCGACCAGGCCGACACCGACCGGGACAGCGTCGGAGACGCCTGCGACAACTGCCCTGGCGTCGCCAACGCCGACCAGGCCGACAGCGACGGCGACGGGCGCGGCGACGCCTGCCCCATGACCGCCATGCCCGACGGCGACGGCGACGGCATCCCCGACGCCATCGACAACTGCGCAGGCGTCTCCAACGCCGACCAGGCCGACGACGACCGCGACCGCGTCGGCAACGCCTGCGACAACTGCCCCGGCGTCGCCAACGCCGATCAGGCCAACAGCGACGGGCAGGGCGCCGGAGATGCCTGCCAGGACGTCTACAACCCCGACACCGACACCGACGGGGACGGCGTGCGCGACCTCGACGACCGCTGCCCGAACCTCCAGGACAACCAGGCCGACAGCGACAACGATCGCATCGGTGACGCCTGCGACAACTGCCCCGCCGTCGCCAACGTCGATCAAGGCGACTTCGATGGCGACGGCGCAGGAGACGCCTGCGACCTCGACATCCCCGCCAACACCTGCGGCGACCAGAGCTTCGCCTACGCCCCCGTCAAGCCCAACATGATGATCGTCCTCGACCGCTCCGGGTCGATGTCCTTCGGCTTGAACAGCAACAGCTGCACCAACAACACCACCCGCTGGGATGTCGCCCGCGACGCCATCGATCAGATCATGACCGGCTTCGGAGACGACATCCGCTTCGGCCTCATGCTCTTCCCCGGCCCCGCCAACCCCGCCAACGACCCCGACAACTGCAGCGGCACCACCTGCGTGGACGTCGGCGGCGTCCTCTACGGCGTGGCCGAGGACAACGCCAACCGCATCAGCACGGTGCTCGACACCATCGGGGACACCTGCAACAACCCCGGCGCCTACGGCGAGCTCTGCCAGACCGGCACCCCCATCGCTGGCGCCCTGAACATCCTCCGCTCCTACCAGGGCCTCCAGGACGCCGCGCGCCCCAACTACATCCTCCTCCTCACCGACGGCGAGAACAACTGCGACGGCGACCCCTCCGACCGCGTCCGCCAGCTCCGCAACCAGACCCCCGAGATCAAGACCTTCGTGGTCGGCTTCACCCAGGGCGTCGATGACGCCCGCGACGAGATGAACGCCATGGCCGTCGAAGGCGGCACCGCCCTCGGCGGCTCCCTCCGCTACTACCAGGCCAACGACGCCGCCTCGCTGGAGGGCGCCCTCAACGACATCGCCAGCGCCGTCGTCCAGTGCGACTACGCCCTCGCCGCGGTCCCCCCCGACGAGACGCGCATCTACCTCCGCCTGGACGGCGTCGTCCAGCCCCGGGATCGCTCCCGCACCAACGGCTGGGACTACGAGCGCTCCACCAACAGCATCCGCCTCTTCGGCGCCACCTGCTCCGCCCTCCAGAACGCCGCCAACGTCGATCTGGACATCATCTACGGCTGCCCCTCCTGCACCCCCTCCGCCGAGATCTGCGACCTCCAGGACAACAACTGCGACGGCGTCATCGACGAGGGCTGCGGCGCCTGCGGCCTGGAGGTCTGCGACGGCCAGGACAACAGCTGCGACGGCATGATCGACGAGGGCTGCCCCGCCTGCGTCCCCTCCGCCGAGATCTGCGACGGCCTCGACAACGACTGCGACGGCCTCATCGACGAGCAGTGCATCGCCTGCCAGGCTGGCGCCAGCCCCGAGATCTGCGACGGCCTCGACAACGACTGCGACGGCGAGACCGACGAGGGCTGCGGCTGCGTCCCCCGCCCCGAAGCCAGCGACGGCCTCGACAACGACTGCGACGGCATGACCGACGAGGTCTGCCAGGGCTGCGGCGAAGGCGGCCCCCAGTCCGAGGTCTGCGACGGCGTGGACAACGACTGCGACGGCCTCATCGACGAAGGCTGCCCCGTCGCCACCTGCGAGCCCCTCAACGAGATCTGCAACGGCCAGGACGACGACTGCGACGACCTCATCGACGAGGAGTGCGTCGAGTGCCCCGCCGGACGCCAGCCCGAGATCTGCGACGGACAGGACAACGACTGCGACGGCATGCTCGATGAGGGCTGCCCCACCTGCTACCCCCGCCCCGAGGTCTGCGATGGCCTCGACAACGACTGCGACGGCACCATCGACGACGGCTTCGACCTCGACGGCGACGGCGCCACCTCCTGCGGCGGCGACTGCGATGACGCCGACCCCAACACCCACCCCGCAGCCTCCGAGATCTGCGACTTCAAAGACAACGACTGCGACGGCACCATCGACGAGGGCGCCAACTGCGGTTGACGCCGCGCCTCCGCTGCGGTATCCCGCCTGATCCAGTCTGACTGGTGCGCCCCGGCCTCAGCCGGGGCGCGCTCACCCTCTGCATCAGGTAAAGCCGATGTCGCGCTCCACTCCCTCCTCCGTTACGCCGCTCGCCACGGCGCTCCTCCTCTCGCTCGTCGCGACAGGCTGCGGCCTCTGCGAGCGCGTCGATAACAAAAAGAGCGCCGAGCGCAGCGCCGCCGACCTCGCCGGCCTCCTCCCCAAAGACGTCGAGGTCGCCGTCTTCGCCGCCACCTGGCGCGACGTCCGCGACACCAGCAACCTCCTCGACCGCAAGCTCGGGCAGCAGCTCCCCATCAAGGCCGGCCTGGCCGAGCTGAACAGCGCCTGGGGCCTCGACTTCAACGACCTCCCCGGACTCCAGCAGAAGGGCGTCGCCGCCGACCGCGGCCTCAGCGTCGCCGTCGTCGATAAGGCCCAGGTCTTCCTCGTCCCCCTGGAGGCCGGCCCCGGCTTCTCCAAGCACCTCGCCGCCCTCGGCAAGCAGCGCTACAGCGCCTTCGAGCAGCCCCAGACCCTCCAGCTCAACGGACCCAACGGCCAGAAGGCCACCATGAACTACCTCGTCAAGGCCGGGGACAACGCCCAGCAGGCCCCCCCGCTGGACGACAAGAACCTCGTCCTCGCCTGGATCGTCCGCGACAGCACCGCCCTCGTCTTCCCCGGCCCCGCTGCCCACATGGAGAACGACGCCAAGGCCCAGGACGTCCTCACGCGCCTCGCCTTTGTCACCGAGCCCGAGAGCCTCGCCAAGGCCCCCGCCTTCGAGACCATCAAGGCCGATCTCGGCAAGGATCACCCCATCTTCGGCCTCGTCAACGCCAAGACCTACCTCCAGGAGCAGGCCACACAGCTCGGCCAGAGCCCCTACGCCAAGGACGAGGCCGCCTTCTACCAGAAGCTCGCCAACGAGGTCACCTACGCCGGCGTCGGCATCAAGGCCGACGAGAGCGCCGCCCACGCCACCGTTCACGTCCTCCTCTCCCCCGAGTCCGCCCAGCGCCTCGTCGCCGCCTCCCGCAGCGCCGCCTCACCCGCTGACCTCATCAAGTCCATCGACGGACGCCCCACCCTCGCCCTCAAGCTCGCCTTCGACCCCGAGGGCGGCCTCAAAGAGCTGCGCACCCTCCTCCAGCCCGAGCAGCGCGACGACCTCGATCGCGCCCTCCGCGCCGCCAAGCCCCTCATCGGCGTGGACTTCCAGCAGGAGCTCCTCCCCGCCCTCGACGGCAACATCAGCGCCTACCTCTACAGCGCCGATCTCATGGCCCTCATGGCGCTCAACCAGGGCGACATCGGCGCCTTCCTCCTCAAGTCGCGCGCCGCCCTCACCCTCGGCCTCCGCGACCGCGCCCGCCTCCTCACCGCCCTCGACAGCGCCCAGAAGACACTCCCCCCCGGGACCATCGAGCGCGTCGAAGAGAGCGGCGTCGTCGTCTACACCTTCCGCGAGCCCGGACAGGCCCCCGCCGACCCCACCCCCCAGCTCGAAGAGAACCCCGGCGGCCTCCAGCTCAAGCTCAACACCTTCGACGACAAGCCCGCCGACAAGCCCGCCGACAAGCCCGCCGATCAGCCCGCCGACAAGCCCGCCGATCCGACACCGCCCCCGGCTGGCGAGCCGGTCGCCCACCTCATCGTCGGTGAGAAGCTCGCCCTCCTCGCCTCTCCGCGCATCGACCGCAAGCAGGCGATCACCCTCGCCTCTCTCGGCGGCCCCGGCGTCGAGGCGCCCATGAGCCAGGATCACGCCAGGGCGATCCTCACCGCCCAGCATCAGACCGGCCTCCTCATCGATGTCGAGCGCTTCACCTCCCTCCTCGGCCCCCAGGCCCTCATGGCGGGACAGGCCCTCGGCGGCTTCGATCTCTGGACCCTCTCTCTGGAGGCCGCGCCGACCGGGGCCATCGCCCGCCTCCGCCTCGGCTTCAAGCCCGAGCCCGCAGGCGGCGCCCAGGCCCCTGGCAGCGCCGCACAGCCCGCCTCCGCCAACCCCGCCCCCAAGCCCTGAGCCGACCCTGCAGAAAAATGATGCGGGGTGTTGAACAAAGCGCAACGCCCCGCGTCCAAACCCCTTGTGACGCGCTCGGCTGGGCGAGAGGCCAGACCGCTCGGCCGTCACCTACGCTCTGCGGGAGGATGTTCATGTTCCACACGACCTCGACCACCTGGAGATCCCTCGGCCTGCGCTTCCTGTCGGCCCTGGCGTCCCTCCTCATGATGACCGCCCTGATCTCGGTCGCCGTCGCCGGCAGCCTCGGGCGGGTCACCATCAACTCCAATCCTCCCGGCGCCAGCATCCTCGTCGGCGCTCAGGTCGTCGGCACCACCCCCGCCACCCTGGAGCTTCCCGCCGACCAGACCGTCCGCGTCAAGCTCTCCAAGAGCGGCTTCAAGTCACGCTCCGTCTCCATCACTCCCCGTGAAGGCAAGGCGACCCGCGTCACCGTCAAGCTCAAGCCCGGCTGAGCCCAGATCGCGCGCTCTCAACACGTCCTACCTCTCCAGGGAGGCGCCGCACGGCGCCTCCCTGGGTGCGCTTGGGGGTACCCCCCCGGCTGCGTAAGCTCCTGCTCCGCTTCGCTCGCAGGAGCAACGCAGCCGGTCCCCCCCGTGACGGGGGGACACCGCCATGATCCTCGCTCGCCTGTGGCGCCCTCGCTGCGCTCGCTCGCCACCGCTCAACCCCAGCGCCCCCACCGCCCCCACCGCCCCCAGCGA
>CAUJGC010000489.1 GCA_963169075.1 Myxococcota bacterium | reverse complement strand
CGGGGCCGTTCGTCCTGTGAAGCGAAGCGGAGCAGGACGAACGGCCCCGGGGGGTTGGGCATGATGATGGATGGAGGCAAGATGCTGGAGCGAGAGCTGGAGGTGGCGCTGGCCGCCGTGGCGGAGGCCGTTGAGGCTGTGATGGCGGTCTACGCCGCAGGTGGTGACGGCGACGCGGTGGAGAAGGCCGGCGGCGCGGGTCCGGTGACGGCGGCGGATCGGCGGGCCAACGCGATCCTCGTCGAGCGGCTGGGCGCGGCGTTCCCGGAGGACGCGATGCTGGCGGAGGAGTCCGCTGACGATCCGCGGCGGCTGACGGCGGCGCGGCTCTGGTGTGTGGACCCGCTGGATGGGACCAAGGAGTTCATCGCCCGCAACGGCGAGTTCTCGGTGATGGTCGGGCTGGTGGAGCGGGCCACCGGTCGCCCGCTCCTGGGTGTGGTGGCGGAGCCGGTGACGGGGCTGACGCTGGCGGCGGTGGCCGGGGAGGGGGCCTGGAAGGTCCTCCCGGGCGGCGGCCGCGCGCCGCTGCGGACCTCCGCGCGGGCCGAGGCGGCGGAGGTGCGCTTGATCGTGTCGCGCTCGCATCCGGATCGGGAGACGCAGGCGGTGGTGGCGTCGATGGGGCCTGCGGGGCTGACGCCGTGCGGCTCGGTGGGGGTGAAGATCGGGCGGATCGTGGAGGGGCACGCCGACGCCTATCTGAACTTCTCGGGCAAGACGCGCTTCTGGGACACCTGCGGCCCCGACATCATCCTGCACGAGGCAGGCGGGCGCCTCACGACGCTGGACGGTGCGCCGCTGGACTACAGCGCCGCCAGCACGGTGAACGCGCAGCCCTATGTGGCGAGCAACGGGGCGTCCCACGCGCTGGTCCTGGCCCACTGCCGCCGCGCGGTGGGGTTGAGCGAGGAGGTGAGCGGATGAGCGACGAAGCCCACGAGCCCAAGCCGCCCGTCGATCCCAAGGGGCGCGCCGCGCCTGGCTTTGAGCGCCACGTCTTCATCTGCACCAACGAGCGCGAGGCGGGTAACGTCCGCGGCTGCTGCCTTCACCGGGGCGGCGGCGCGGTGCGCGACCGCTTCAAGGCGGGCCTGGCGGAGCGGAAGCTGGGCGGTCGCATCCGCCCCAACGCCGCCGGATGTCTTGACTTCTGCGAGTTTGGCCCCGTCGTCGTGGTCTACCCCGAGGGCGTCTGGTACCGCATCCTCGACCTGGAGCGCGACGTCGATGAGATCATCGAGCGTCACCTGGTGGGCGGCGAGGTGGTGGAGCGGTGCCTGTTGCGGATGTAGGGGTCAGCGGGGTGGGGCCATGAGGAGCGCCCCGCCCAGGATGATGACATAGATCAGGTAGATCGCGGCGTAGCCGATCATCGCGACGGCGCTGGTCACGATGCCTCCCCAGGCGAGGCCCCTGCTCGTCGAGCTGGCTTCGCCGCGCCTGACCGCGCCGAGGGCGATGACGCCGAAGACGATGGAGAGCGTCCCGGTGATGTAGCCGGTGCAGCAGAGGAAGACCAGCGGCAGCGAGACGATGCCCAGCACCAGGGAGGCGATGGAGAGGCCGTGGGTAGGCGGCTGGGCGTGGTAGGGGTTATGGGGGTAGGGCGGGGGAGAAGGATACATGTGCGCGCTCCTGGCGGGTCAGCCGATGATCAAGGACCAGTCATGCAGTCTGATCATAACGTCGCCGCAGCGCAAGAGGCGAGGTGCGATTTCAGCGCATCGCGGGGCTAGTCCTCTCCAAAGCCGGAGCGCTTGAGGAAGAAGGCGAGGGCGATGGCGCCGAGGAGTCCCGCGGGGAGCGCGAAGGTGATGAGGCGGCCCCAGTCGGTCCCGGCGTCGGTGTGTCCGAGCTGCTGGAGCTGCTGCTGGGCGCCCTGGTCGATCTGGGCGAGGCGCTGGGTGTGGTCGTCGTTGGCCTCCTGGATGCTTTTTTCCAGGGCTTTGACGAGGGGTGTGACGCTCTGGTTTCCGCCGCCCTGCTTCACCTTGTCGAGCTTCTCCTGGAGCTTGGCGACGATGGGGTTGTGGCGTTGTTGCTCGGCGTCGCGGGCGGCCTGTGCGTCCTGCTGGATCTGGGCGCGCTGCTGGTTGGCGAGGGCGGGATCGGGGCCGGAGGGCGCGGTGGCGGCGCCGACCGCGCCGCCGAGGAGGGCGATGAGGAGGCCGCCGGCGACGACAGCGCCGATGAGGCGTGTGTTGGGGCCCTGGGGTCGCTCGACGTGGAGGGCCTGGCGGATAGCGCCTTCGCGGTCGTAGCGGAAGTCGGGGGAGCGGTGGAGGGCCTGGAGGTTCTGGGTCTGGGCCTGAGCGGCGACAGAGGAGAGGCCGGCCTCGGCGTTGCTGATGAGGCTTCGGGTGGGGAGATCTTTGGCGATCAGCTCGTCGCGGGGTGAGGCGGGCTCGGGGGTGGGTGCGAGGGTGCGCTCGCGCTGGGAGGGTGAGGGCGGCGCCTGGTGCTTGAGGTCGAAGAGGCCGCTGAGGCTGGCCTGCTGCTTGGTGAGGAGGGAGTCGATGGGGGTGTTGGAGAGGGCGGCGGCGGGTGGGATGGAGATGGCGTCGTCGCGGAGGGGCGTCTCGCGGGCGGGGGCGCCTGGGAGGCCGCCGGTGAGGAAGAAGGGGCTGTCGGGTGGTGGGATGGAGGCGTTGTTGTCGCGTCCCGAGAGGGGCGCCGGGGCGGGTGGGGTCGGGGCGGGGCGCTTGACGGCGAGCATGTCGTGGAGCGTCATGCCGGGGCGGATGGAGGCGTCGGGGAGGGAGAGGTCGGGGAGCTTGTTCTGGAGGGTGAGGAGGCTGTCGGTGGTGACGAGCGCCAGGGTGCGCTCGTCGTTGGCGAGGTCCATGGCGAGGAGGGGTGCCGGGGAGCGGTGGCAGTCGATGAGGTCGAGGCCGTTGACATCCCAGACGCCGACGAAGGTGTCAAAGCCGCAGGAGTAGAGGAGGTTGCCGCTGGGGCTGAAGCGGATGTTGTAGACGGCGTCGCCGTGGTGGAGGCCGTCGCCGTGGGGTTGTTCGGTGTCGATGTCCCACATGCGGACGGCGCCGTCGAAGCCTGCGGTGGCGAGGAGGCGTCGATGGGGGGCGAAGGCGAGGTCGCTGATGTCGTTGTCGTGGGCCTGGAAGAAGGCGAGCTGTGCGTTGCTCTTGATGTCCCAGACGGAGACGTTGCCGAGGGCGTCTCCGGTGGCGATGAGGCGGTCGTCGGCGCTGAAGGCGATGGCGCGGAGCTGTCCATCGGGGAGGTGGTAGGAGCCGACGGGCTCGAAGGTGGCGAGGCTCCAGAGGATGACCTGGCCGCCGTCGCAGGCGGAGGCGAGGAGCTTGCCGTGGTGGGAGAAGGTGAGGGCGTGGACGCCGTGCTGGTGTCCGAAGAGTTCTTGTCCCTCGCGCATGACGCGGGCCTGGGCGCCGAGGTCGAGGAGCCACACGCTGACGCCGGCGGCGACGGCGAGGAGGCGTCCGTCGGGGTGCATGGCGAGGTCGCGGACGGGGAGGGTGCCGCCGGGGTTCTCTCCCGAGAGGCGTGAGAGGCCGGTGGCCTCGGAGGCGTGTCCGGTGCCGAGGAGGGTGAGGGAGTGGAGGTGCTCGCCGTGCTGGTGGTCCCAGAGGTCGACGTGGGACTCGGGTCCGTACCAGGCGGTGGCGAGGACGGGGAGGAAGGGGTGGAAGGCGACGGCGACGTTGGCCTCCTGGCGCGGCGCGAGGAGGAAGGCGCTGCGGAGGTTGGAGCGCGGGGCGAGCCGCTGGACGCGCTCGGGGGTGAAGTCGCCTTGGTGTGGGGCGTGGGAGGGCATGGTGCAGGGTCCTTTGAAGCGGCAGCGAGGGGGAGTGGGGTCCTCGGCATCTGGGGAGGTTGTAGCGGAGAACGCGGCGTGTGGGAAGGCGTCGGGGCGGGTGTGGAGGGTCGGGGCGGAATATTTTAGATCGTCGCCTGGCGGGCCGCGTTGTGAGGTGGTTGACACGCGCGGCGCAGGCGCCGCCAGCCAGGCATGGGAGGAAGGGAGATGGGCAGGAGCGGGATGAGGCGCGGGATCGCGGCGGGGGGGCTGGTGTTGGCGGCGCTGTGCGGATGCAGCGGCGGCGGTGGTGGGTCGGGCGGCGAGGGGTCGGGCGGCGGCGCGAGCGGCGAAGGCGCGGTGGCGACGCCGGAGGTGCCGTCGTCGGAGGTGCTTGGCGAGGTGGCGCTGGTGGTGGGGGGAGGCGCGGCGGAGGTGTGCGGGGCGTCCTGCGAGCGCGCGTCGGCGGGGAGCGCCGTGCGGGTGGGCGCGGGGGTGGTGACGGACAGCGGGGCGCGGGCGCAGGTGCGGCTTGGGGAGGGTGTGTCGCTCTGGCTGGACGCGGGGACGCGGGTGCGGGTGCTGGAGGCGGGCGCGGTGCAGGTGGAGTCGGGGCGGGTGTTGGTGGAGAGCAGCGGCGCGCTGCGGGTGGAGTCTCCTGCGGGGACGCTGGTGTTGGAGGGCGGCTCGGCGTCGGTGCGCGCGGAGGAGGCGTCGGGTGGGGCCGCGCGGACGCGGATCAGCGTGTTGACGGGGCGCGGGCAGCTGCGCTCGGGAGGGGACGCGAAGGCGTTGGCGGCAGGCGAGGCGGCGCTGGCGGAGGGGAGCGGCGAGGTGCGCGTGCTGCCGAGCGCGGATCTGGCGTACCAGACGAGCTGGGCGCGGGAGATGCGCGTGGAGGCCGAGGCGGGTGACGAGGCCGGGGCGCCGCGTGGGATCGGTGACATCCTGGGGCGCGATCCGGCGACGAAGCGCGAGATCGCAGACGCCATCGTGATCAAGGAGCTCTCGGTGCACGCGACGGTGCGGGATCGCGTGGCGCGGACGGAGATCGAGCAGGTTTTTGTGAACCAGACGCGGCAGACGCTGGAGGGGGTCTACACGTTCCCGCTGCCGCCGGACGCGTCCATCGTGCGCTTCGCGATGGAGGTGAACGGCCAGCTGATGGAGGGCGAGATCCTGGAGAAGGAGCGCGCGGTGCGGATCTTCGACCGCGTGGTGGCAGATTACATGCGCCCGAAGGACCCGGCGCTGCTGGAGTGGAAGGGGGGCAACACGTTCCAGATGCGGATCTTCCCGATGTTTGCCGGGAAGGCGTCGCGGGTGGTGCTCTGGTACACGCAGACGTTGGCGTCGGACGGCGCGGAGGCGCGCTACACCTACCCGCTGCCGCGGACGGGGCAGCAGGAGATCGCGTCGTTCCGCTTCTCGGCGGACGTGGCGACGGCGGAGCCGCTGCGCTCGGTGCGGACGCCGATGTATGCCAGCTCGGTGGACATGCCGCAGGGCGGGACGCAGGCGCAGGTGCGCTTTGAGAAGGCGGGCTTTCATCCGCGCCAGGATCTGGTGCTGGAGTGGGAGTCCAGCCGCTACGCGGCGTCGGAGTCGTGGGTGGGGCGCGGGCCGGGCGGGGAGGAGGCGCGGTATTTCATGATGGCGCTGCGCCCTTCGCTGGTCGAGGCCGCCGGGGAGGCGACGCCTGCTGGCGGGCAGGACTATGTGTTCCTGGTGGACACCTCCTACGGGATGGGGGAGGGGGATCTGAAGGCGGCGGTGGCGGCGGTGGCAGCCTTTCTGGCGGAGCTTCAGCCCGATGATCGCTTTACGGTGGTGGCGGGGGGGCAGCGCTTCGGGTGGTACGCCCGGGGGATGCAGCCGTGGACGATGCGCGAGGTGCAGCAGGCCCTGGGCTTCCTGGAGCAGCAGCGCCCGGAGGGGGCGAGCTGGCTGGAGGGGCTCTTCGCGGAGGGGAGCCAGGCCTTGAGCGGGGATCGGCCCAGCGCGCTGATCTACGTCGGGGACGGTCGGGCGACGCTGGGGGAGACGCGCCCCGAGGCGCTGGCGGACGCCATCGAGCGCCGCTTCACAGGCCCTCACCGCCCGGTGGTGCACGCCATCGGGCTGGGCTCGTCTGTGGAGCTGCCCCTGCTTGGGATCTTGACGCGGCGCACCGGGGGCTCGGCGCGGGTCGTCAACCGAGGCGAGGACGTGCCGAAGCGGGTGCGGGGTATGGCGGCGTCGGCGCGGCGCCCCGCCTTGCGCCAGGCGCTCCTGGCCTTCTCTTCGCCCCAGATCGAGCGGGTCTACCCGAGCCAGCTCCCGACGCTGCGCCAGGGCGAGGAGCTGGTGATCGTCGGGCGCTTTCGAGGCGAGGTGGACGCCCAGGTGACGCTGACCGGGCTCCTGGGGGACAAGCCCTTCGCGCAGCCCTTCCGGGTGCGGCTCTCCGAGGCGCAGGCGACGGGGCAGAGCTTTGTGCCGCGCCTCTGGGCGCAGCGCCACATCGAGCACCTGGCGGTCTATGGAGACGCCAGCGCCCGGGATGAGATCGTCGCCACCAGCCTCAAGCACACTGTCCTGAGCCCGCACACGGCGTTCCTGGTGCTGGAGAGCGAGCGTATGTATCGAGACTTCCAGGTGAATCGAAACAAGGATCGCGACTACTGGGCGCCCGACGCGCCCAAAGCCAAGGAGCAGGCGAGCGCGCCCGGCTTCCAGGGACAGAAGGGGGAGGAGGTCGCTGAGGAGGAGAGCGCAGCCGCCGCGCAGGCCGAGGACGCCGACGACAACGCCCCCCCCGCCGACACCGCAGACGCCCTGCTGCCCGTCCCCACGGAGCCCCTCGCCGCGAGCGAGCCCCCCGCGCCGCTGGGCGGCGGGGGCCTCGCGGACGAAGACATGGAGCAGGAGCGCGCGAGCCAGGACCCGCCGCCGCTGGACGCCACTCTGAGCGCCGATAAGTCCCAAGCGGACCTCGGCGGGTTGGAGTACAAGGCCGCCCGCGGCAAGGGATCCTCGGGGCCGGCGCCGTCGTCCCGGCCGAAGCCGGAGCCCGCGAAGGTGGTCGCGAACAAGGGCGGCGGGCAGCTCTTCGATGACCTGGGCCCGCTCCCCTCCACCCGCGCCGGCGAAGGGCGCCGCGCGCGCTACGTCCCTCGCCCCTTCGCGTCGATCCAGAGCCTCGCGCCGGAGCCGGGCGCGCCCGGCGCGGCGTTTGCGGAGCTGGAGCGCCAGATCCAGGCCGAGCCGCTGCGCCGCGAGCTGCGCCGTCGCCTCATCAAGGCCCACCTGGAGCGCGGCGACGGGGCCAGCGCCCTGGCTGCGGCCGAGGCGTGGCGCGCCCAGGACCCCCAGAGCGCCGAGGTGAGCTGGCGGCTTGGGGATCTCCTCGCCCGTCAAGGCCGCTGGGAGGAGGCGATGCTCCGCTTTGGCGAGTCCGTCGAGCTGAACCCCCGGGATCAAGGCGCGCTGCGGCGCTGGGCGCAGGCCCTGGCCCTGCACGAGCGCTTCCCGTTGGCGGCGGCGGCCCACAGCGCCCTGCTGGCGCTGAGCGGCAAGGCCGATGACGCCCTGGATCGGATCCTCGTCGAGGTGCGGGCCGACCGCCAGGCGGCCCGGGAGCACCTGGCGCAGCTCCGGGCGATGCAGGAGCGGGAGCTGTCTGCGGCGCAGCGCAGCCGCGCCGATGACCTGTCGCGGCTGCTCGATCAGCCCGGCGGCGTCACGGGCGGCTTCGCAGACACGCTGCCGGAGGGCGGGCTGCGCGGGGCGGCCTCGGCGGTGCTCCGGTGGGATGCGCCGGTGGATCTGGAGCTCTCGGTGCTCCTCCCGAACGGCGAGCGCATCAGCCCGGCCATGCCCCGCTCCGTGCGCGGAGATGGGAAGCGGGGCCGGGTCGTCGCGGAGCACAGCGGCGGGCCGGGCGCGCAGGAGGGTATCCTCCTGGAGTGGGCGCCCCCCGGACGCTACATCATTGAGGTCACCCGCCACGACGCAGGCGCGTCCAGCGCGCCCGTCGAGGCGCAGATCGCCCTCCGCGCCCTGGGGCAGCAGCGGACCTTCCGGGTCCAGCTCCCGCCGGGTGACGTCGATGCGCGGGTGGCGCAGGTCGTGGTGGAGCTGCGTTGACCCCCCCGGCCCCGTAAGCTCCTGCATCGCTGCGCTCACAGGAGCAACGGGGCCGGTCCCCCCGTGACGGCAACCCCCCCGGCCCCGTAACCTCCTGCTCGCTTTGCTCCCTGGAGGACCGGGGCCGGCCCCCCCCGTGACGGCAACCCCCCCGGCTGCGTAACGTCCTGCTCCGCTACGCTTC
>CAUJGC010000488.1 GCA_963169075.1 Myxococcota bacterium | reverse complement strand
TACACAAAAAAAAAATCACAAATTTTATAATTATTTTTTTTATTTTTTTTGGGTTCTCTGGGTAGCCCCCGGGCGGCCAGGGGTCAGCGACCCCTGGACCCCTTCAATGGATGCAGGCGTCGGGGCACGCGCGGCGGAGGTTCTTCTGGAAGCGCAGCGCGTCGGGGAAGAGCTCGACGCCGAAGATCCCGTCTCCGTTGAAGGGCAGGTCCTGGGCGGCGCAGAGGTCCGGGATGACGAAGGGACGCCCGCGCCAGGTCCCTTCGAGGTGGATCGGGCGGGCGGCGTCGCGTCGGCACCACGTCCGCTGCATCTGGCGGAGCTGGGGCGGGCTCCAGAGGTGCTCCTTGAGCGAGGCCTCGTACTCGGGGAGGAAGCCGGGCGTGTGGAGCCAGGCCTGCTCGACGCGGATGTAGTCGTCGGTGAGGCGTGCGGCCTCGGGGATGATGAGGCTGTTCCAGCAGCCTTGATCCACGCGCAGGTTGCTGAGCATGGCGCCTGCGTGCTGGAACTGGAGCCCCAGGTAGGGGGTGACGCCGTTGAGGAGCAGAGCGGCGGTGAAGAGCGCGACAGGGGCGCGCCAGGCGGCGGGCTGAGGAGGTGACGCCGCGTCGTCGCCTCGGCGCCCCGTGAGGGCCATCCAGGCGAGGGCGGCGAGGAGGGCGTAGAGGAGCCACTCCTTGAGGAGCATGCCGGGGGTGGGGAGGGCGCGGTGGAGGGCGACGCTGATCGCCAGCGCGGCGGCGGCGATCCCGGCGATCCCGGCCCAGGCGCGGCGGCTCAGGCTGCGCGCCTCGGCCTCGTCGGCTGGGGTGATGAAGGCGGCGTGCCCTGCGAGCATGACGAGGGCGAAGGCCGGGGCCAGCGCGAGGGTGAGGGGGACGTGGAAGGAGAGCGCCACCGCCAGGGCCCAGCGCCGCCGCCCCAGGAGGTAGAGGGCGGGGATGGCGGCCTCTGCCAGGAGGACGGCGGCAGGCAGGATCGCCGCCAGGGCGTCGGGCGGTTCGGGGAGGTGGTAGTAGGCGGCGAGCTTGTCGGCGCCGTAGACGGCGCAGCTCGTGGCGGGTTTGAGGAAGTCATCGTTTAGTTTGTGCAGACACGCCAGGCCGTAGGTCACCAGCGTCAAGCTCTGGAGGCTCCGGCGCAAGGTCGCCGCCCAGCGCCCCTCCTCCCCGCCCCACCCTGCCGCCGCCGCCGTCCAGGCCCCCATGAGCGAGATCCCCAGCAGCAGGAGCGACTGGGTGAGGTGGTCCCGCGCGAAGAGGAGCGGCTGCGCCGCCCCCGCCGCGCAGAGGAGCCAGCCCAGCGCGCAGGGGCGCCACGCCAGCACCACCCACCCAAGTCCGTAGAGCACATCCCCCACGATCCACGACGCCTGCCACGCGTCGTCCAGCCCCAGGTGCGCCGCCGAGCCCAGGAGGAAGGCCGCCCGGAGCGGCCACGGCAGCGCCTGCCGCCCCAGGAGCGCCGCCTCCCAGCGCGGCCGGAGCGCCGCCTCGCTCATGGCGCCTGGCCTGCGTAGATCGCCTCGTAGCGGGCGGCGGCCTGCTCCCAGCTCCAGTCGTGGCGCATCCCGCGCTGCTGGAGGCCGCGGATCACCTCGGGGGCCTGGCGGTAGAGGCGGAGCGCCTCGCCCATGACCTGCGCCAGCGCGTCAGCGCGCGGCGGCCCGAAGAGCCACCCCGTGCCCTCCTCCACGCCGGGCCTCCAGGGGAGGATCGTGTCGCGGAGGCCGCCCGTGGCCCGCCCGATCGGCACCGCGCCGTAGCGCATCGCGTAGAGCTGGGAGAGCCCGCACGGCTCAAAGCGCGACGGCACCAGCGCGAAGTCCGCCCCCGCGAAGATCCGCCGCACCAGCGCGCCGTCGAAGCCGATCCAGGCGCACACCGCGCCCCGCGCGTCCGCCTCCAGGCGGCGCGCCGACGCCTCCAGCGCGCCGTCTCCCGAGCCCATCAACACGAGCTGCATCCCCTGCCCAAGCAGGCGCCGCGCCGCCTCCAGCGCCAGCTCGACGCCCTTCTGGGCGTCGAAGCGCGCCACCAGCGCGAAGAGCGGCGCCGCCGCGTCCTCCCGGAGCCCCAGCTCCCGCTGGAGCGCGGCCTTGCAGGCCGCGCGCCCCGAGAGGTCGTCGGCGGAGAAGGGCGCCGGGAGCGCCGGATCAGCCGCCGGGTCCCAGATCGCCACGTCGATGCCGTTCAGGATGCCCGTCAGGCGCCCGGCGACCTGTCGCCCGCGCAGGACCTCGTGGAGGCCGAAGCCGCCCTCCGGCGTGCAGAGCTCCGCCGCGAAGGTGGGGCTCACCGCCGTCACCGCGTCAGCGCTCACGATCCCACCCTTCAACACGCTCAGGTGCCCGTCGTGCTGCACCGCGTCCAGGTGGCGCGGCGCCAGATCCAGCCCGCCAAACGTCTCCAGGCCGTAGCGCCCTGCGTGCGCCGCGTTGTGGATCGTCAGCACCGCGCGGGTCTTCGGCGCCAACCCCAGGCTGCGGTAGTGCGCCTGGAGGTAGAGCGGCGCCAGCGCCGCATGCCAATCGTGCGCGTGGAGCACGTCGAACCCTCCCAGCGCCTCGCCGCCCAGCCGCACCGCCTGCGGCGCCACGCACGCCGCGCGCGCCAGCAGCGCGAAGCGCAGCAGGTTGTCCCCGTACGCCCCGCTGGCGTCCCCGTAGAGCCCCTCCCGCTCGTACATCGGGTTGCTCACAAAGAGGTGGGTCAGCCCCTCCCCGCCCCGCAGCGCATGGAAGACCACCTCGTGGTGCGCACCGAAGAGCCACACCCAGAAGCGCCCCACCTCCTCGGTCCCCTCGCGCGGCGCGTCCCCATAGCGGGGCGTCAGCGTCACCACCTCGTGACCGCGCGCCGCCAGCGCCCGCGGCAGCGCCGCGCACACCTCGCCTAGACCGCCCGTCCTCGCCCACGGAGCCAGCTCCGACGCCACCGAGAGCACGCGCATCACGCCTCCTCCTCGCGGATGCCCAGCCGCGCCAGCTCATCCGCGCGCTCCACGACGCCGCGCCCCAGCACCTCCAGCGTCCGCGTCGGCCCCAGCGTCACCCGGATCGCAGGCAGGTAGAGGCGATCCAGCCAGAACCACGGCCCGCGCCCCACCTCGCGCCCGCGCTTGCTCAACCAACGCCCAAGCGCCAGCCCGTGCCCGGCCAGATACTCCGCCACCGCCTGCTGCTCCTCCGGCGCTGCGGCGCGGACATCCTCCACAAACCCCTCAAATCCTTGACGATCATAGACGTACTCTCGCGCCCGGAGCAGCAGCTCATTCAGCGACACCCAGCACCTCCCGAACAGCCTCCAGAGCGGAGCCGCGCTTGACAACGCCACGATCCAGCGCCACCCTCCCCTCCCGTTGCTTGGACCCTCACACGGAGCGCCCCATGTCACGAGAAGCTATCGCACAGGCCATCGCGGCTCAAGACCCCAGCGCCCTCGACGCGGCGCTCACAGCCTACTTCAAGCGCAAGAGCGTCTACCGCCTCGATCTCTCCGCCCTCGACCTCGCCTCCCTCCCCGACTTCTTCTTCCCCCTTTTGGTCAAGCACAACGTCCAGGATCTCAACCTGCGCGCCAACCAGCTCACCGAGCTGCCCGAGGCCTTCGCCCAGGCCGCCACCGTCGGCTCCCTCAACCTCACCGACAACAAGCTCAAAAAACTCCCCGACGTCCTCTTCGCCGCCCCCTCCCTGGTCCTCGTCGAGGGGATCCCCGGCTTCAGCCGAAACCCCCAGCGCGCCCTCCTCAACGGCTTCCTCCAGGCCACTCCCTTCCTCGCGGAGGACCCGCAGCTCCGCGCCTCCCTCTTCTGGAACGTCCTCCGCGGCAAGAACATCGCCGCGGTCCACACCGCCGACCTCCTCCTCGCGTTGCAGACCGGCTTCGCGGAGCTGATCCAGCCCGCCCAGGAGGAGCTGCTCCGGCGCTCCGCAGGCGATCCCCTCCACGCCGACGCCTTCGTCTGCATCCTCGGCAACGTCTCCTTCAAGAAGACCGACCTCAAGAACGCCGTCGTCGCCCGGGGCGCCACCTACCAGACCCGCCCTGACGAGCGCACCACCCACTTCATCCTCGGGAGGAGCCCCGAGCGCCCCGATCCCCTCCCCGCCCACCCCCTCACCTTCGTCCCCCTCACCGAGGCCGAGGCCTGGATCCGCGACAACGCCGCGCCCTCCCCACTCCAGGTCCACACCGACGACGCCCACCTCGCCGCCCAGGCCGAGAACATCAACAACCTCCTCCTGGCGCCCGATGACGCCAGCGTGGACATGGCCGCAGCCCTCATCAAGGTCCACGGCGTCACCCCCGGCATCACCACCGGCCTCTTCGCCCTCGCCAAGCTCTCCAACAACGGCGACCACCGGGACATGGCGCGCAAGCTCCTGAAAAAACACGGCTCTCCGGCCGTGCTCAAGGCCCTGGCCGACCGCGGCAAGGTCGCCTACACCGGCGACAAGGCCGAGCGCAACACCGCCGCCGCCATCGCCTCCCTCTCCAGGCTCTGCGACGAGATCGACTGGGATCGCATCGCCATCTGCGCCCGTCAACGCTACGGCTACGGCCTCAGCTACATCTTCCGCCAGCGCGGCAACGCCGCGCTCAAGCTCCAGCTCCTCACCTCCTCCGTGGACGCCAAAGGCCACCTCGACCTCCACAGCGTCATCTCCCCCGGCTACACCCCCGACTACGAGAACGCCTACTCCTACTACAGCTCCGAGCCCTTCGTCCCCGAGGTCTACGACGTCCCCGGCCTCCGCAGCCTCAGCCTCTCCGCCTGCCTCTTCAGCCACCTGCCCCCCGGGATCGAGCGCCTCACCGAGCTGGAGCACCTCGATCTCTCCCGCAACATGCTCTCCAAGCTTCCGGACGAGCTCACCCAGCTCAAGAAGCTCACCTCCCTCCGCCTGGACGTCAACTGCTTCCCCGACGTCCCCCCCCAGCTCCAGCACCTCACCTCCCTCCGCACCCTCTCCATCCAGGGCAACCGCCAGAGCAGCGACAGCCACCTCTACGTCCCCCTCACCATCCCCCCGGAGCTTCGCGCCGCCCTGCCTCAATGCGCCTTCACCGACGGCCTGAGCGCCCACCAGCAGGAGCGCTACCGATGGCAGCAGAAGCCTTGACCGAGGAGCCCCCCATGACGACGACCACGCCCCCCCTCTCCCCCCTCACCCACCTCCACGACGCCGAGGAGCACCACCACAGCGACCCCGACGTCCCCGGCTACGCCCAGTCCTACCGCGTCCTCACCCCCTTCATGGAGGCGCGCGGCGGTCGCCTGGGCGTCAACGTCACCCGCGTCCCGCCGGGACACGTCGCCTGCCCCTTCCACCACCACGCCCGCGAGGATGAGGCCTTCTTCATCCTGGAGGGCACCGGCGTCCTGCGCTACGGGGAGGACCTCTACCCGCTCCGCCCGGGCGACTGCGTCTCGTGTCCGGCGAACACCCAGATCGCCCACCAGATCGCCAACACCGGCCAGGTCGATCTGGTCTACCTCGCCATGGGGAACAACGACCCCTTTGAGGTCTGCGTCTACCCCGACAGCGGCAAGGTCCTCGTCCGCGCCCTCAAGACCGTCGGCCACCTCCAGCGCGCGCCCTACATGGACGCTGAGCCGCTCCCGCCTCGGCTCCTCGCGATGGCGGCAGCGCTTGATGAGTCTAAATAGCTTATAATTTATATATAAATATATTATAAAATGAAGCATTCATGGCTCATCCCCCCTGCGCTCGCCGGAGAGCGCCTCGATAAGGCGCTGGCCCGCGTCGCCACCGACGCGGGCCACCCCCTCTCGCGGATCAAGGCGCGGGCCTTGATCGATCAGGGGGCGGTCTACCTGGACGGCAAGCGCGTCCGTGTCACCTCCCGCACCGTCTCGCCTGGCGGGCGGCTGGAGGCGACGCTGGACCCTGCCCCCGCGCCTGCGGCGCGCTTCGACCTCACCCCGGAGCACATCCTCTTCGAGGACGACACCCTCATCGCCGTCCACAAGCCCCCCCACCTCCCCACCCAGGCCACCGCCGAGAACGCCCGCGACACCCTGCTCGCCGCCGTCGAGCGCTTCCTCGCCCGGCGCGACGGCCGCCAGCCCTATGTCGCCCTCCACCACCGCCTCGACCGCGACACCACCGGCGTCCTCCTCCTGGCGAAGCACCCCGACGCCAACGCGGGCCTCGCGGCGGCCTTCCGGGAGCGCCTCGCGGTCAAGACCTACCTCGCCTTCACCCTCCCGCCCCCCGCGCACCTCCACGCCTGGGAGGCCCGCGAGGCGCTCCTGACCGAGCCCTTCAGGCGAGGAAAGCGGCAGACGGTGCATGCGGACGGGGAGGAGGCGCACACGTCGTTTGTGTGCCTGGAGCGGGCCGAGCAGGCCGCGCTGATCCAGGCGCAGCCGCACACCGGGCGGATGCATCAGCTCCGCGTCCACCTCGCCTTCTATGGCGCGCCCCTCCTTGGAGATCCCCTCTACGGCGGCCCCATCCGCCTCGACGACCTCCCCCTCCCCCGGGTCGCCCTCCACGCTGCGGCGCTCGCGCTCCCCCACCCCCTCACCGGCCAGCCGCTCATCCTCCGGGCCCCCCTCCCGGACGATCTCCGCGACCTCGCCGCGCGCCTCCACCTCACCCCGCCGGAGGAGCCAGCGCCCGCGCGTGATGCGCCAGGTGATCCCCGATGAAGGTCGAGACGAAGTAGTAGCTGTGGTCGTACCCGGCGTGGCGGCGCAGCGTCAGCGGGTGCCCGGCGGCGGCGCAGGCCGCCTCCAGCAGCTCCGGCTTGAGCTGGCCTGCCAGGAACTCGTCGCCCTCGCCTTGATCCACCAGGAGCGGCAGGCGCTCGGACGCCTGCCCCACCAGCGCGCAGGCGTCCCACGCCGCCCACGCCGCGGGATCGGCGCCCAGGTACGCCCCCAGCGCCTTCTCGCCCCAGGGCACCTGGGACGGCGCGACGATCGGCGCGAACGCCGACACGCTCCGGTAGCGACCCGGGTTCCGCAGCGCCAGCACCAGCGCGCCGTGCCCACCCATCGAGTGGCCGCTGACCCCGCGGGCGTCCGTCGCCGGGAAGCGCGCCTCGATCAGCGCGGGCAGCTCATGCACCACGTAGTCGTGCATCTGGTAGTGCGTCGCCCACGGCGCCTGCGTCGCGTTCACATAGAACCCCGCGCCCTGCCCCAGATCGTAGGCCGGGTCGTTCGCGACGCCTTCGCCGCGCGGGCTCGTGTCGGGTGCTACGAGGATCAACCCCAGCTCCGCCGCGTAGCGCTGCGCGCCCGCCTTCGTGATGAAGTTCTGCTCCGAGCACGTCAGCCCGCTCAACCAATAGACCACCGGGCGCGGACCTGACGACGCCTGCGGCGGCAGGTACACCCCGAAGCGCATCTCACAACCCAGCACCGGCGAGGCGTGGGACCACACCTCTTGCAGACCCCCAAAGCACGCCCGCTGCTCCAGACGCTTCATAAACCTGGCCTCCGTGATGTAGGGGGTCTGGGGGGGGGGGGGGCCGCCGCCGCCCGGGGGGGCGGGGCGAGGGGGGGAGGAA
>CAUJGC010000487.1 GCA_963169075.1 Myxococcota bacterium | reverse complement strand
CTCGCTGCGCTCGCTCGCCACCCCCTCGCCCCCAGCCACCCGTCGCCCCCGCGACCCGTCGGTGCCCCCCCGTCACGGGGGGGGCCGGCCCCGTTCCGCCTGAGAGCGCAGCGAGCAGGAGGTTACGGGGCCGGGGGGGTTGCCGTCACGGGGGGGACCGGCCCCGTTCCTCCGGGCGAGCAGCCCGGAGGTTACGGGGCCGGGGGGGTCACCGCCGCAGCCCCAACACCCCCACCAGGGCCAGCACCCAGAGCGGCGCGGCGCTGCGCTGGGGCGAGACGGCGCAGCCGTCATCGCCTCCCCCCGCCGCCGCGCTGGCTCCCGGCTCGGGCTCGGGCTCGGGCTCAGGCTCGGGCTCGGGCTCGGGCTCCTCCTGGGGGGCGCGTCGGATCGCCATGCGCCCTGCGGCGTCCCCGGCGCTCTCCTCCGAGATGACCACCAGATACACCTCGTCCCCCTCCAGATAGCCGACCTCGCCGGGGCGCACGAGGATGGGCGCGTCGGGGTGCTCGGGGGAGACGATGTAGACCCGCGGGGTGTTGGACCAGCCCTCCAGCGCCTGCACCTCCAGGCTCATGCGCTCGTCCAGGCGGACTCGGGCGTAGGCCGCCGCCAGGGCGTCCACCTCGACATCCCAGTTGAGGCCGACCCCGGCCTCCAGCTCCAGGGTGTCCACCTCGTCGAAGCCGACGGCCTGAGGGTAGCCGACCCCCTCCACCGCGCGGTCGCCGGTGAGGACGTTCCAGGCGGCGAAGCCGCCGAACGCCTCGATCAGCCCGCCCTCGACGCCTGCGGCGGTGAGGGCGCGCTCCAGCGCCGCCAGCGGCCCGTCGCCCAGCCGCGTCTCCTCCAGGGCCTCGCGCACCACCTCCCACCCGTAGCGCAGGTCCAGGTAGTAGAAGAAGAGTGATGCCGCATAGTTGAAGCCGTCCACCGGCCCGCGCGGCCCGCTGTCGAGGCTCCGGCTGGACTGCGGGAAGTAGAGGTTCGCCAGCCGCTCGAAGTCCTCCTGGTCGGGGTTGAAGTGCTCTTCAAACCAGGTGGCGGTGCCCTCGGTGAACCAGGCGGGCAGCTCGGCGTTGTAGGCCGACTGGACGGCGTGGAAGTACTCGTGGGACACGAGCACCCGCACCGCCTCGTGGATCGATGGGTAGCCGTAGCCTGCGAAGTCGTTCTCCATCAGGAAGTGCGCGCTGCACACCACCGTGGTCCCGCGGGCCTGGCACCCGTTGCGGACCATCGCCCCGTCGGCGCTCCCGCCGAAGTCCACCAGGTAGATGTCAAAGCGCCCGTCGCCCCCGGTCCCCCCGCCCAGCGCCGAGAGCTCCGTGTCCGGGACCACTGGGCGCCACCCCTCCGCGTCCAGCTGGGCCAGCACGTCGTCTGCGACCTCACCGACGTCCTCCACGATGTCGGGGATGCCGTCGTCATCGGCGTCCGCGCGCCGCGCCGCGTGCCGCCCCTCCTCCACCCACCAGACCTTGAAGCCGCCGCCAGGCGTCTCCCAGGCGCGCGGCTCCGCCCCGTCGTAGCCCAGGTCCAGCCAGGGCACCGGATCGTCGGGGCGGATCGGCTGGGTGATGACCTCATCCATCGCGGCGCGTCGCGCGATGGCCTCCTCGGCGCCGTCCGGGGCGGCGCAGGCGCTCAGCGCCCACGCCGCGCAGGCGGCCCACGCCGCCGCGCTGCGCCCCCGGCTCACAGCGCCGCCCACTTCAGGGTGATCACGCCGCCCTCCCACGACACGAGGCTGACCTTGTAGGTCGCGCCCCCGTCGGTGCCCCGGATGATGTAGACGTGATCCGGATAGGGCGCCACGCCGTGCCCGCCGCCCCCGCTGTAGTCGTACCACGACCCCGACGACGTGTCCGGGTTCAGCACGTCCATCACCGAGATCACGCTCCCGAACCCGGACGGCGGCGGGATCACCTCGCAGAGCGAGTCCACGCTCGCCTCCGTCGTGAACGCCGCGTCCGCCGGGATGTCCCGCGCGTTCACCGCGTCAAACTCCGCGCCGGTCAGCCGCGCGATCTCCACCGAGCCCGGACCGGCGTCGCCGCCGTTCACAAAGATCGCCGTCCGCCTGAACGCCAGCTCCCACGTCGCATCCTCGCGACCTGCCTCCAGATCCGTCACCTCCACCTTCCCGCCGCTGTCCAGATCCAGATACACGAACGGCATGTTCGCTGAAGCCGCCGAACCCCCCGCCGAGGCGTCCACCTCCGCCGTCAACACCCCCCCCGCCTCGCTGGACGTCACCGCCCCCGAGGACACCTCACCGTGCAGCGGCCACGCGTCCGCCCGCGCGCCGATCGCATCACAACCGCTGTTGTTGTTCCCGCTCCCCACGTCCCCGATCGTCGGGATGTCCTCGTCGCCCGCGTCCTCGCCGCCGCTGCTGTTGTTCCCCGCGTCCTCCTCCCCTGCGCTGTTGTTCGCCGCGCTGTTGTTCCCAGCGCTGTTGTTCGCCGCGCTCCCTCCCTCGTCGCTCTCGTCGCTGCAACCCCACGCCGCCGCCAGACAGGCCAACACGCACACCCACATCATCCCACGCTTCATCTCGACCTCACTCCTCTAGCACTTCCGCGGAGACCCTTCCTTGGAAATTGAAAATCATTTTCATCAGCGCCCCCTTCAGCACCCTAGCGCATCGTGACGCGGTGTCAACCCGGATGCAACCCCTCTGGCGCCGTAACCTCCTGCATCGCACAGCGAACAGGAGGAACGCCCCCGGCCCCTCCAGGGGTAGGGGGGCACCGCCGAGATTGGCTGGAAGGGGGATCGGGCGGGTGTCTGCGCGGCCCTTGGGGCCGCGGGGGGGGAAGACAGGCTCGACCGGGCCCTGTGCGGTGCGGATGCCGCCGCGGCGTCAGCCTGGGCAGCGTAGCACATCGCCCGGTCGAGCGGCGAGGGAGGCGGCGCCGTGGGAGCGAGCGCCGCCGCGCCTTCAGGGGTCGCGCAGCAGGGGCAGGATCCAGGGGGCGTGCCCGAGGCCGCGCGGTTGAGCAGCGAGATCCACGTCGGGATCGATGAGGCGTTGCGAGGGCCTGCCGTTGAGGTTGGCGTAGGCATCTGCGTATATTTTTACATCATTTGTATTGTTTTTTGATTGGTATTTCGCGGCGAGGTGGTGCGCGTAGTCCAGGATCATGTCGGGCTGCGTGGACATGGCCTTGACCTGGAGGGGCGTCAGCTCGGCGCGGGGCGAGACGCGGGTGGTCTGGGGCGGGTCGCCGGTGACGACGCGGTACTCCACCCACCCGGCCTTCTCGATGAGCATGACCCGCCAGGCGAAGCGGAAGCCCTGCTCGGTCCAGTTGAGGTCCCCGGGGTAGAGGAGCCCGCGGACCGGGAGCGCGAGCTGGAGCGCCAGCCAGGCCGCGCCGAACGCCAGCGCGGCGCGCTGGAGCCCCCGCGGCGGGCCGGAGGGCGGCGCTGGCGCCTCCACGGGCCGCGCCGTGATGAAGAGCGTGATCGAGGCCAGCATGATGAAGGAGAACATGCCGACCGGGAAGAGGAGCCAGATGGCGAGGTGAAAGGCCAGGGCGGCCGCGACATAGAGCGGCCGCGTCCGACGCCAGGCGAGCCCCAGCGGCGCGGTGAGGTCGTAGGCGGCCCCGGCCCAGGCCATCACCCACGCCGTCGCCGGGAGCGTGAGGAGCCCGCCGATCCCGGGCAGGTCCGCGAAGCGCTGGAGCCAGATCTGGAGCGGCTCCGCCCGCAGGAGCCAGTCGCCGTTGAGCTTGGCGAGCCCCGCGAACCCGTAGACCACCCCAAGCTGGGCCCGCATCAGCCACACCCACCCCTGCGCCACCGGCTCCCCCCGGAGGCTCCCCCGACGCCGCGCGTCCAGCGACCAGGCCGACCCGGCGGGCACCACCGCCAGGAGCGCCGCCCAGAGGCTCACCAGGTAGTAGTGGTTGAGGTAGGTGGCCTTGTCGATCAGCTCCACCCAGGTGAAGAGCAGGCCGAAGAGCCCGGCGCACCACCGCGTGCGCCACCCCAGCGCGATCCCCACGGCGGCGAGCGCCATCACCCCGAAGTGCAGGTCCATCCAGGGCTGCGGCCAGGGCCGCACAAAGTCCAGCCCCGCCCAGGTGAAGTGAAAGGACGGCTCCACCAGGAGCGTGTCCACCCACCCCTTGAGCCAGAAGCGGAGCGCCGCCGCCGCCATCACCCCGCCGAAGAGGGCGCGGAAGATCGCGAGCCCCGTCGCGTCCACCGGCTGGGTCAGCCGCGCCCACATCCCCTCAGTCTCCGTCGTTGTCGTTGAAGCCCACCGCCAGCCCCAGCGCGCCGATCACGTCCACCTGGATGAAGCGCTGGGCATCGGTCAGGGCGTCGATGAGGGCCTGCACGTCGTCGGCGTCGCTCACCACGGCGTCGGTCAAGGGGCCGTCGATGGCGTCCAGCGCCGCGTAGAGGCGCTCCATCTGCTCCCGGAAGCGGGCGTCGAAGGTCGGGGAGCGCCGCTGGATGTAGCCGCTGAGGCCCTGGGCGCCTGGCCGCTCCTCGGGGCCGAACCACACCAGCTCCAGCCCGCGCAGGCTGTCCCGCAGATCCTCCAGCGAGCGCCCCGCGAGGCGCGACTCCACCACCTCCGGCTGCGGGCTGCCGCCAAACTCCCGCCCCAGCGGCCTCCCCAGCCGATCCAGGCGGAGGTTCTCCAGCAAGTAGCCCATCCGGTTGATCACCTCCCCCAGCGCCATCTGGAGGTCGCCGTAGCCGTCCGGCTGCGGATCGGTCAGCTCCAGCAGGTAGCCGCCGCCTGCCGGGTCCCACGCGTCCCGCAGCAGCCCCACCGTCGCCCCCAGATCCGCTGACGCTCCCTCCAGATACGCGCAGCGCCGACTCCCCGGCGCGAACGCCTCCTCTACGGGCCCCTCCGCCCCCCAGAGCAGGACCTCAAGCGCCGGCATCCCCCGCGCCGCCGACCCCAGCCCGCTGACGGCGGCCTGGTCCAGCGCCCCATCCCCTGCCAGCACCCCCTCCACGCTCTCGGGCCGCGCGGGCTGGAAGTCGATCTTGGGCCCGTAGCGCAGCGGCTCCATGCTGTAGGGCCCGAAGCTGAAGACCTGCGCCTCCTTCCACGGGCGCCGCGCCTCGCCCCAGGCCGCTCGCGCGTCCTCCAGGCGCGCCGCGCTGGGCGCGGCGCAGAGGTCGCCCACCCGCGCGTGAAGGGCCTCCGCGCCCTCGCGCGCCGCGTCGTAGCGCGGCAGGAGCAGGTCCTCCCCCCACGAGCGCAGGAGCGCCTGGCGCAGATCCGCCGGCGCCGCCGCGTCCTCACCGCAGCCCGCAAAGCTTGAAAATATAGCAAATATTAATATTTTTTTATTGTTATTTGTATTCACTTGCTTGTTTCCAGGCAGGCCGCGCCCCTCACCCCGCTACAGAGACTCGACGAAGCGGACGAGCGCAGCGCGCTCCTCCGCAGGCAGCCCCTTGAACGCCTCGACCGACGCCGCCGCCTCGCCGCCATGCCAGAGGATCGCCTCCTCGACGCCGTCGGCGCGGCCGTCGTGGAGCAGGCGCGTGTGCCCGTTCACCGCCTGGAAGCGGCCGATCCCCCAGAGGGGCGGCGTGCGCCACTCGGTCCCCGACGCCGAGAAGACCGGCCGCCCGTCCGAGAGCCCCTCGCCCATATCATGGAGCAGCAGGTCGGTGTAGGGCCAGATCGTCTGGTCCTGAAGCTCCGCCAGCGCGTGCTCCCCCGTCTGGTGGCGCGCCACATGGCAGCCGTCGCAGCCCGCCGCCTGGAAGCGCGCCTTCCCAAGCAACACCTCGGGGTCATCCCAGCTCCCCCGCATCGGCACCGCCAGGAGCTGGCTGTAGAGCACGATCCGCTCCAGGATGAAGTCATCCACCTCCGGATCGCCGCCCTCCAGCGCCTCCAGGCAAGCCTCCTGGGCTGGCATACAGCTCTGGCGCGGGTGCAGCCGCGTCGTCAAGCCCAGATCGCCCAGGAGCGCGCCCGCCGACTGCGACTCCACCGTCGGCTGCTCCCCCTTCCACCCGAAGCGGCCGAGCTGGCCGCCCGGCAGCGACGCCAGACGCCCCGAGATCCCGTCGCCGTCCGCGTCGTCCGGATCCGCCAGCGCCTCCAGGCGCTCTCGCGGGATCGCCTCCAGGAGCCCCAGGCCGATCATCTGCGGCGCCACCCGCGGCGAGAGCATCGCCCCCGCGGCCATCGGACCATAGGCCAGCTCCTCCACCCGCCACACCGGGCGGCGCAGCGTGTAGGTGGCGCCGTCGTCATACGACCCCACCACCTCCTCATGCTCCACCACAGGCAGCCCCTCGGCGGGAACCCCCGAGATCCCGAAGGGTTGCACCTGACCCCCGTAGACCGGGTCCGGGAGGGGCGCCTCGCCGGGCGCTGCGCCGGGGATGCTGAGGCGGAGGAGGAGCGCGGTGGCGACCTCTCCCTCCGCGGGGGGCTGGCCGCGCCCGTCATGGGCGTGGCAGGTCGAGCAGGAGCGCGCGTTGAAGAGCGGGCCCAGCCCGTCGCGGGTCGTCGTGCTGGCAGGCGCCTCGACCCAGGGCTGGTTGAAGTACGAGTTGCCGCTGAAGAAGAGCGGCTCATGCTCCGGCAGGATGTTCTCCGCAGGCGAGATGAAGGCGTTACGCCCAAAGAAGAAGGTGTTGGTCGTCGCTCCCCCCGGGAGCCACTCCCCCTCCTCGACGCCGCTCGGCGCAGCGCCCTCCATGGCGTCGTCGCCGCATCCAGGCAGGAGCGCCGCCGCATACGCCCACGCCAACCCGATCCCGACCACTCCAACGCGCGCGCGCATAACCTACCTCACTCCACTTCGGGGACGGCCAGCTCAAAGGCGCGGAAGACCCGCTGGAGCAAGCTCTCCTGCGCCCGCAGCGAGATCACAAGCTCCTGGACGCGCTGGCGGCCGGCTGCGTTATCTGCCCGGATTTCCTGATCAAACGGGACGCCCAGCTCGTTGGCCAGCCGGAGGGACTCCGCGATCTGCGCGTCCAGCTCATCCGCCAGCGCGGCGTCCCGGGCCTTGACCACGTCGTAGACGCCGGTGCCCTCGACGCGGGTGCCGTCCGTGCGGACATAGACGCCGCGCCAGACGTTCTGGACGCCGACGATGTCCTGGATCATGTCGCGGTGGGTGTTGTCGCTGAAGCAGGAGTGCTCGTCCTCCTGCTCCCCCGAGTCCAGCGCCGTCTGGAGGCGCTCCCCTCCCGTCTCGAAGCCGCTCAACACGATCATCCCGGTGAGGACGCGGCGCAGCCCCTCGGCAGGCGCAGCGGCCTCCAGCTCGGCGCGGTAGTTGGCCTGCCCCGGCGCCCAGGCGTCGCGCACCTGCGTCAGGTGCCCCACCAGCATCGTCGAGACCGTCTTGAGGTAGAGGCCGCGGCGGTCGGCGTTGGCGGCGCTGGTGTAGTCCTCGAAGGAGCGCGCCCCCGGGCCATCGTCGCTCAGATCCTGGCCCCAGAGGAGGAACTCCTGGGCGTGGAAGCCCGTCGCGATGTTCTTCTCGCCGCCCTGCTCGTTCAGCGCCTCCAGCGCCTCCGGCGAGATCTCCTGGGCTGGGTCGTTGATGATGCCCGCGCTGGCGTCACCCTCGACGTAGTCGATGTAGGCCTCGTCCAGCGGCCAGGCGTTGATCAAGCCCTCGGGGCCGTCGTCCTCGTTGTCGATGGGGCCCTCGTAGAAGCGGTAGACCTCCGTCTGGAGGTAGGGCTCGCGGGCGTCCTTCCAGGCCTCGCGCGCCTCTCGCATGCGCTCCGCCGAGGGGCTGTCCACCAGCGCGACGATCGCCGTGTTCAGCTCCTCCGCGCTCGCGACGCTGTCCTCATAGCTCGCGAAGACGATCTCGCCGTAGGTCTGCACCATCGCCTCGATGGGGGCGTCGGTGGCGGCAGGCGTCCCCGCCTCCTCGTCGTCACCGCACCCGATGAGCGCCACGCTCGCCACCACCGCCACCACCGTCCACATGCGCTGCTCTTTCATCACCCTGCCTTGCTCACGCTCTCGATTCGAGGTTTCAGGTCGAAGTTGAAAGTCGTTTTCAACCCCTGGGCGCAACATGACGCGACGCGAGGGCGCTGTCAAGTGGGTTGAAGGCGACCCCCCCGGGGCCGTAACGTCCAGGCAAAGCCTGGACGAACGGCCCCGGTCCCTCCCGTGACGGGGGGACACCGACGGGTCGCTGGGGGATGGCTGGGATCGGTGGGCTGTCTGCGCGGCCCCGTCACGGGGGGGACGGGCCCCGTTCCGTCGATGAAGCGAAGCGGAGTCGGCGGTTACGGGGCCGGGGGGGGGCCCTCAGGGGGGGATCAGGAGTTGAGGAGCTGCATGAGGAACTCGGGGGAGACCCCGAGGCTCGCCGCGGCCTTCTTGATGTCGCCGTTGTGCTGGGCGAGGGCGCGGGAGGCGGTCTGCTTCATGTTTCCGGCGAGGTCCACAGCCTGGGTGGCCATGCGGGCCTCGGCGCCGCTCTCTTTTTTGTCGAGGGCGGCGTTGTGGTCGAAGTCGCCCTGGTACCAGTATTCGAGGACGACGTCTCCGATCTTGATCTGGTCGCCGGTCTGGAGGATGTAGCCCTCGGGGAGGGGCTCGCCGTTGATGAGGGTGCCGGTCTTGGAGTCGAGGTCTTTGACGCGGAGGCCGTCGGGTCCGGAGGCGATCTGGCAGTGGACGCGGGAGACGCGGTCATCGACGACCTGGACGAAGTTGCTGACGCCGCGTCCCATGGTGACGGTGCGGGAGCCGATGTGGAAGGTCTTTCCGGCGACATCTCCGGTGCGCCCGATGAGCCAGTGGACCTTGCCTGCGGTGTCGCTGGGGGGGGCGGCGCTCTGGGCGAAGGCGCCGTGGCGGGCGCCTTGCCGCCCGGCGGCGGCGGCGGGTGGTGCTGCGGCAGGTCGGGCTCCGGGGCGTGCGGGTTGCGCGCCGGCTTGAGCGGGCGGCGCGCTCTTCTTGGCGCGGCTCAGGACCCAGGCGATGATCCCGACCACGAGGACGACCGCTGCGCCGACGAAGATGTACTTCTCCATGCAAGACCTCCCGCTGCAGATCTGGAGACGCGCGCTCCGGGGTGGAGCCTAGCGCGGGTAGGGCTTCGGCGCAACATTCGCGTCGTGGCCGGGGGCAGGCTCAGGCCTCGCTGACGCAGGTGTCGCAGCGTCCGTGGACCTGGATCTCCAGGGCGGGCTGCTGGAAGACGGCGGGGGCGCTCTGGGGGGTGTCCGCGACGAGGCGGACGCCGGGGAGGCAGGTCACGCCGCCGCACGCGGTGCAGACGAAGTGGGGGTGTACGTTGGCGGCGTGGCCGCCCTGACGCGCGGAGGCCTCGTAGCGGCGCACGCCGCCGACCTCGGAGGCGACGCGGGCGATGCCGACCTCCACGAGCTTGATGAGGTTGCGGTAGAGGGTGGCCTGGTCCCAGAGCTCGGTGCCGAGGTGCTCGACGACCTCAGAGTGGCTGAGGGGGCGAGAGGCGCTGAGGAGCAGCTCCAGCACGGCCTGGCGGGGGGCGGTGGCCCGGAGCCCGGCGGCGTGGAGGAGGTCGCGCGTGGGTTGTTCGTGCTCGATGGCTTCGGCTTTGTCGCTCTTCATGGTCCTACCTCACGGTGTTGGCGCAGGACGACCGATGCGCCCACCCTACACGCAGCGCGCCAGGACGTCAACGCAACATCTTGCTTGTGCAAGTGACTTGCTTTTGTCTTTGGCTTGCGTTATGTGGGCCGGGTGGGCTCCGCGGTGGGGCCTGGCGTGTGTACAGCGAAGCAGCGGAGGCGAGGATGAGCGTGGAGGTCAGGGCGTTACCGACGACGGTGCTCTCGGGGTTTCTGGGTGCGGGGAAGACGACGCTCCTGAACCACATCCTGCACAACCGGGAGGGTCGCCGGGTGGCGGTGATCGTGAACGACATGAGCGAGGTGAACATCGACGCGCGGCTCGTGGCGCAGGGTGGCGCGTCGCTCTCGCGGACGGAGGAGCAGCTGGTGGAGCTGTCGAACGGCTGCATCTGCTGCACGCTGCGGGATGATCTTTTGCGCGAGGTGTCCCGGCTGGCGCGGGAGGGGCGCTTTGACTACCTGCTGATCGAGTCCACGGGGATCTCGGAGCCGGTGCCGGTGGCGCAGACGTTCACGTTTGAGGACGGCGCGGGGCGGAGCCTCTCGGAGCTGGCGCGGCTGGACACGATGGTGACGGTGGTGGACGGGGCGAGCCTGCTCGGGATGCTTCGGGCGGCGGAGCCGCTGCTGGAGCGCGGGGAGGCGCTGGGCGAGGACGATCTGCGGACGGTGGCGGATCTCCTGGTGGACCAGATCGAGTTTGCAGATGTGATTGTGCTGAACAAGGCGGATCTGGCGACGGCGGAGGCGCTTGGGGAGGTGGAGGCGCTGGTGCGTCGGCTGAACCCGCGCGCGCGGGTGGTGCGGAGCGTGCGGGGCGCGGTGCCGCTGGGGGAGGTGCTGGAGACGGGGCGCTTCTCGATGGAGGAGGCGATGGTGTCGGCGGGCTGGATCCGGGAGCTGTCAGGCGGGGCGCACACGCCGGAGACGGAGGCCTACGGGATCGGGAGCTTTGTCTTCCAGGCGCGGGCGCCGTTTGACGCGGAGAAGCTCTGGGATTTCTTGTCGGAGGGCGCGGGGTGGGAGGCGGTGCTGCGCTCGAAGGGGGTCTTCTGGGTGGCGGCGATGCCGGAGCTGGCGTTTCAGTGGTCGCAGGCTGGGGGGACGAGCGACGTCGAGCCTGGTGGGCGGTGGTGGGCGTCGCTGCCGCGCGGGGAGTGGCCGGAGGATGACGCGCTGGTGGCGGAGACGCTGGCGGGGTGGGACGGGGTCTACGGGGATCGTCGCCAGGAGCTGGTCTTCATCGGCATCCGGATGGATGAGGCGGCGCTGCGCGCGGGGCTGGAGGCGTGCCTTGTGGAGGTGGCGCTGGACGCGCTGGAGTCGCACCGGGGCGCGCCGAACCCCTTCGCGGCGTTTGTCTGGGAGGAGGAGGCGTAGCCGCTGCGGGTGTTCTGTGCGATGCTGGGTCGGCAGGCGCGGGGCCTGTCGATCAAGATGGGATATCCATGTATCATCATATCGATATTCAGGGTGAGCGGATCGCGCTGCCGGCGGGGAAGGTGGTCTGCGTGGGGAGGAACTACGCGGAGCACGCGCGGGAGCTGAACAACCCGGTGTCGTCGTCGCCGCTGCTCTTCATGAAGCCCTCGACGGCGCTGGTAGGGCTGGAGGCGCCGCTGGCGCTGCCGAGAGGGCGCGGGGAGGTGCACCACGAGGTGGAGCTGGCGCTGCTGGTGGGGGCGCCGCTGCGGGAGGCGTCGGAGGAGGCGGTGGACGGGGCGATCTGGGGCTTTGGGCTGGCGTTGGATCTGACGCTGCGGGAGGTGCAGGCGCGGCTCAAGGCGCAGGGGCACCCGTGGGAGATCGCCAAGGCGTTTGACGGGTCGTGCCCGGTGGGGCCGTTCGTGCGGGGGGTGCCGTCGTCGTGGGCGGAGGTGCGCTTCGGGCTGGACGTGGGCGGGGAGGCGCGGCAGCGGGGGTGCTCGGCGGACATGCTCTTCCCGGTGCGGGGGCTGGTGGCGGAGATGAGCCGTCACTTCACGCTGCTGCCGGGGGATGTGATCCTGACGGGGACGCCGTCGGGGGTCGGACCGCTGGCAGCGGGGGACGCGCTGCGGCTGACGCTGGAGGGGGTGGGGAGCTGGTCGGCGGAGGTGGCGAGGTGAGGTTCGCGTCATCGCGCGCGTTATGCTAGGGTGTCGCCTCGTGTTGGTCGGGTGCGTCGGCTCGCAGCGAGGAGCGTGGGCGTGGGCGGTGATCTCCCTGCGGGGACGCTGATTGATGAGCGTTATCAGATCCAGGACGTGCTGGGGCGCGGCGGCTATGCCGTGGTCTATCGCGCGCTCCAGGTGAACATCGAGCGCTTCGTGGCGCTGAAGGTGTTGAGCCTGGGGCCCGCGGTGGACGGAGACGACATCGAGCGCTTCCTGCGCGCGGCGCGCCTCGCGGCGCGCATCCAGCACCCCAACGCGGTGACGATCTACGACGTCGGTCGGCTGGGGGATGGGGCGCCCTATATCGTCATGGAGCCCTTCATCGGCCGCAACCTGAAGCGGGAGCTGCGGCATGGGGGGCCGCTGGCCCCGGAGCGCTGCATCCGCCTCTTCCTGGGGTGCCTGGACGCGCTGGCGAAGGCGCACGAGGCCGGCGTGATCCACCGGGATCTGAAGCCGGGCAACCTGATCGTGACCGATCCGGGGACGTCCTCGGAGGCGCTGAAGGTGATCGACTTCGGGATCGCGCGCCTCCGGGATGAGCAGACCTCCATGACGGGGTCCGGGCTGCTGGGGACGCCGTCCTATCTGGCGCCGGAGTACATCCGGGAGCACCTGGTGACGCCTGCGCTGGACGTCTACCAGATGGGGTTGATCCTGGTGGAGGCGCTGACGGGGCGCCAGGTGGTGCGGGGTGAGACGCCCTACAAGTGCATCTGGCAGCACGTGTCCGGGGAGCTGGACCTGCCCCCCCAGGTGATGGAGGGGGAGCTGGGCGTGGTGCTGCGGCGCGCGCTGGAGCGGGATCACCAGCGCCGCTTCCCGCACGCAGCCGCGCTGCGGGACGCGCTGGCGCAGCTCAACCCGTCGCAGATCCAGCTGGGCGAGCTGACTTTTTCGAGCCCCGAGGTGACGCAGGTCTCCGGCTCCAACGAGGTGAGCCTGGCGCCCGTGACGCCAGACCTGCTGGAGGAGCTTCGCGAGGAGCGCGCGGCGCATGTGGCGACGTCGCGTCGTCGGCTGCTTGGGGTCGTGGGCGCTGCGGCGCTCCTGCTCCTGGCGTCCACCCTCGGGGTGGCGGCGTGGCTGGCGCGGCAGGAGCCGCCTCGCCTCGTCGCGGTGCAGCTGGAGGCGCCGCCTGAGCCCGCGCCCACGCCCGCGCCCGCGCCCACGCCTGAGCCCACGCCCGAGGCGCCCAGCGCCCCGGTGTCTCTGCCGGCGTCGCTCGTGGTGGAGGTGCGGGAGCGCTGCCCCGGCACTGTAGAGTTCTCCTGTGATCCCGAAGGGTTGGATTGCTGGTGGACGGCGCGCCTGCGCGCTGCGGCGAGGCGGTGAAGCTGGCGCTGGGGGAGCACGTCGCGGTGGGGTCGCTGGCGGGTGAGCGCGCGGAGGTGCGGGTGAGCGTGGTTGGCTGGGAGCCGCAGGTGGTCCGCGTGGTGGTGACGCCGCCTGCGCCCGAGGTGGTGACGCCGCCCGTCGTGGAGGCGCCGCCCCCCGAGCCGGGCTGGAGCGATCAGGCGATCTACCGGGTGACGGGGTTCGCGCTGGGCGGGCTGGCGCTGGGCGCTGCGGTGACGGGCGGCGTGATCCGGTGGTCCTACCAGCCCGCCGTGGACGAGCTTCAGGAGCTGGCGGCGACGCCGGGGGGGAGCGCGTCGCGCTATGAGGAGCTGCGCGGGGTGGTGTCCGAGGGGGAGGGGCGGATGCTGCTCTCGCTGGGGGCGGCTGGCCTCCTGGGGGTGGGGTCGGGCGTGCTGCTGGTGCTGGGCTTCACGGGGGACGACGCGCCGTCTGCGGCGCGGCTCGTGCCGTGGTGGGGCGCGGGGATGGGCGGCGTGTCAGGCGCTTTCTAGGAGCCGCCGGGCGTTGGCGGTGGTGAGCGCGGCGAGGGCTTCGGGGGAGAGGCCGCGGAGCGCGGCGATGTGGGCGGCGATGCGGGGGAGGAGGTCCGGGCGGCTGGGGCCGTCAGGGAGGGGGTGGGGCGGCATGTAGGGGGCGTCGGTCTCCAGGACGAGGAGGTGGGCGGGGACGGCGCGGCAGGCCTCGGGGGCGCGGCGGGCGTTGGTCCAGGTGGTGGCGCCGCCGAAGCCGAAGGCCAGGTTCTCGGCGGCGTAGACGGGGACGAGATCGGCGCTGCCCGAGAAGGCGTGGAGGAGGCCCGGCGCGCGCTGCTTGAGGGGGTGCCGCCGCCAGAGGCGGAGGAGGGCGTCGTGCGCCTTGAGGCAGTGGAGGGAGACGGGGAGGTCCAGCGCGGCGGCGATGTCGAGCTGCGCCAGGAGCGCGCGCTCCTGGCGCGCGCGGAGGGTGGGGTCGCGGTCCTGGAGGAAGTCGAGGCCGATCTCGCCCACGGCGCAGGCGCCGTGGGCGCGGAGGAGGTGGGGGAGGGCGTCGAGGGCGTCCTGGAGGGCGTCGTCGGAGAGGTCGCGGATCACCTGGGGGTGAATCCCCAGGGCCAGGCGGACCTGCTGCGGGTGGGCGGCGGCGATGCTGGCGCAGCGGCTCCAGTGGCCGGGCTCGACGGCGACGAGGAGGACGCGGCTGACGCCTGCGGCGTCAGCCGCCGCGAGGAGCGCGTCAGGCGCGAGGTGGTGCTCCGGGGCGTCGAGGTGGCAATGGGTGTCAAATAGCATTTATTTTATAATATTTTTGCTCAATTTGTGTTTTTTCAGCGTCGGATGCGGAGGAGGAGCCCCAGGGCGAGGAGGAGGAGGGGGAGGAGGTGGGGAGCGCGTCGGGGTGAGGCGGCGCAGCTCTCGGCGTAGGCGGTGGCGCGGTGGGCTGGGGCGTCGTCGGCGTCGGGGGTGACGTCATCGGCGGGCGTGGGGGCGTCGGGTTCGGGGGCGTCGGGTTCAGGTGCAGGCTCGACGTCGGGGAGGGGGGCGGCGTCGGGCTCGGGGAGTGGGTCGGCGTCGGGGAGTGGGTCGGCGTCGGGGGTGGGGGCTCCGGCGTCGGGTTCGGGGGCGGGTTCGCAGCCTTCGTCGATCTGGCCGTCGCAGGTGTCGTCGCGTCCGTTGCAAAGCTCGGCGGCGCGGCAGGCGGGTGAGGCGAGGCGGAGGGTGGAGAAGGTGTCGTCGGTGTTCCAGTCGTTGTCATCGCTCCAGGCGGGGCCGGCGGTGGAGGCGTCGAAGGTGCCGTCGGGGCGTGCGTGCCAGCAGCGGATGCCTGCGGCGGCGCGGGCGCAGAGGTCGGCGCGCCCGTCGCCGTTGACGTCCGCGAGGCGGAGGGTGCTGTAGTAGCGGTAGCGGTCCCAGCCGCTGGCGTCGGTGAGCTGGTCGAGGACGCGCTGGGCGTTGTCGAAGCCCTGGCCGTTGAAGCGGGCGCAGGAGATGCCGGCGTTGGCGCGGGCGCAGACGTCGAGGTCGCCGTCAGCGTCGAGGTCCCCGAAGAGGAGGGTGGCGTGGTTGCTGTAGTCGCTCCAGCCGCGCTCGTCGCTCCAGGCGGGGCCGTCGATGGCGGGGCCGAAGGCGTCGCCCTGGGAGAGGTGGCAGCGGAGCCCGTCGGCGGCGCGTGCGCAGAGGTCGTCGCGTCCGTCGCCGTCGAGGTCGATGAGGCGGAGGGTGGACCAGAAGCGGGGGGCGCTCCAGCCGTCGGCGTCGCTCCAGGCGGGGCCGTCGATGGCGTTGCCCCAGGCGTCGCCGCGCGAGCGCCAGCAGCGGACGCCCGCGGCGGCGCGTGCGCAGAGGTCGGCGCGCCCGTCGCCGTTGATGTCGCCCATGCGGAGGGTGCCGTAGCGGTGGGGTTCGTCCCAGCCGTTGTCGTCTTTGAGGGCGTCGAGGGGGATGGCGGGGCCGAAGGCGTCGCCCTGGGAGAGGTGGCAGCGGAAGCCCGCAGCGGCGCGTGCGCAGAGGTCGTCGCGCCCGTCGCCGTCGAAGTCCGCGAGGCGGAGGGTGGCGTAGTAGGGGGCCTTGTCCCAGCCGTTGTCGTCGCTCCAGGCGGGGCCGTCGATGGCGGGGCCGAAGGCGTCGCCCTGGGAGGGCCAGCAGCGGACGCCGGCGTTGGCGCGTGCGCAGAGGTCGGCGCGTCCGTCGCCGTTGATGTCTCCGAGCTGGAGGGTGGCCCAGTTGGAGGGGTCGCGCCAGCCGTTGGCGTCGGCGAGGCGCGGACCTTCGACGAGGGCGCCGAGGCCCTGGGGTGAGGCGAGGGCGCAGGTGAAGCCGTCAGGTCCGCGCCCGCAGAGGTCTGCGAGGCCGTCGCCGTCGATGTCGGTGGAGGTGGAGGCCTGGAGGGGTGGGGCGTGGTGGGCGCTGGCCTCCAGGACGCGGTTGCAGGAGGCGGGCTCGGCGCCCGGCGTGCGGAGCAAGGCGAGGTGGTTGCCGACGGTGCGCTCGCTGCCGTCGGAGGGGCGGTTGACGACGCCCGCGCCGCGGACCCAGAGGGTGGAGGAGCCGCCGCCGTCGAGGTTGACGGCGCGCCAGGCGCCGAGGCCGCGCATCAGCTCGGCCAGCTCGGTGCAGCGCATGCCGATGGAGGCGGAGGAGCGTCCATCGACGACGGCGAGGAGGAGCTTGCGTCCGTCGCGTGAGAGCCCGACGGCGGTGCGGGGGTGTCGGGTGGTGCAGAAGTCGTCGTTGTCCGCGATGGAGACGGCGCCGTCTTCGACGAGGTGCTGGCGCCCCGAGACGACCTCGCGCATCCAGGCCTGGTGGGTGAGGATGGGGTTGGGTGTGTGGAGTTCGACGCGGTCGTCTCCGAAGATGAGGGGGCTGGCGCCGCGGGTGTCCTGGGTGTCGCTCCAGGGGCGGGCGTCGCTGGCGGCGAGCCCGGAGGTGCGGTAGGTGTCGAAGGAGAAGAAGTCTCCGTTGACGGCGGCGACAGCGCCGACGGAGGTGGCGAAGGAGGAGACGGTGCGCCGTCGCTCGCTGGAGAGGGTGGTGCGCGCGGCGATGCCGTCGGCGCAGAGGTCGATCTCGAGGGCGTGGATGCGTCGGGGGCCTGAGGCTTGCCGTTCGAGGCGTCGGACGCCGGGGAAGGGCGTGGTCCAGGTGTCCTGGGCCTGCGCGGGGGCGGCGGGCGCGGCGGCGAGGAGGAGGGTCGGGAGGAGGCAGGCGAGGAGGCGTCGCATGGCGGTGTGATCGGGGCAGGGGGTGGGCCTCGTGGAGCGCGCGGGGAGGCGTATCTGGATCAAGGTAGCGCGGCGTGGGGCCTTCGTCGAGGGGGGAGGGGGTCGTTTTGTCGCGGCGGGGCATGAAGTGATGCGCGGCAGCGGTTTCGAGGTGCGGAGAGCACAGGGTGGTGGGTGACAGCGGGCGCGCGATGTCATACGCTCGGCGGCTCAGGTTCCCTGAAGTCAGGAGGAGGCGGAGATGGGCAGAGTGTGGAGTTGGACATGCGGGGCGCTGGTGTTGGCGTCGCTGCTGCTGGGCGCGTCGCCGGGCGCGTCGGCTCAGGGGCGGCGCACGCCGATCCCCGGGCCGCTGGAGGCGTGGGTGCCGTGGGTGATGTACGACCACGAGGAGGTGCGCTGCGCGCAGCTTCGTCCGGGGGCGTTCACCTGCGCGTGGCCCGGGGAGCTGGGCGTGGAGGTGGACGAGGGGGGAGGTCGCTTCAAGCTCCAGGTGTGGCTGGATCAGGCCGGGGACGTGCGTCTGCCGGGTGACGGGGAGCGCTGGCCGCAGGGGGTGACGGCGGACGGGGCGTCGGCGGTGGTGGGGCGCGACGGGGCGTCGCACCCGGTGATCTGGCTGGGCGCGGGGGCGCACACGCTGGAGGGTCGCTTTGCGTGGAGCGCGGCGCCGGAGGTGTTGACGGTGCCGCCGGAGGTGGGCCGCGTGACGTTGACGGTGCGCGGCGAGGGGGTGTCGTCGCCGCGGATGGACGCGGAGGGGAGGCTCTGGCTTCAGGCGGGTGGGGAGGGCGCGGGTCCCGCGGAGACGGACACGGTGCGGGTGACGGTGCAGCGTCGGCTCTTTGACGGGGTGCCGCTGCGGGTGACGACGCGGCTGGAGCTGAACGTGAGCGGTCGGGCGCGCGAGCTGAGCCTGGGGCGTGTGCTGCTGGAGGGGTCGCGGACGGTGGCGGTGCGTGGGGATCTGCCGACGCAGGTGCAGAGCGACGGGGTGGTGAAGGTCTATGTGAAGCCGGGCTCGCACGTGGTGGAGCTGGACGCGGTGCAGGGGACGCGGGTGGAGGCGCTGGAGGTGCCGGCGCCTCCGGCGGACTTCTTCGACGCGCAGGAGGTGTGGGTGTGGCAGCCTGACGAGGGGCTGCGCTCGGTGGAGGTGAGCGGGCTGGTGTCGGTGGACCCGGAGCGGACGACGCTGCCTGCGGAGTGGCGTTCGGGGACGACGATGCTGGCGGAGTCGGGGCAGTCGTTGGCGTTGAAGGAGACGCGCCGCGGCGAGCCGGAGCCGGCGCCGAACGCGCTGCACCTGCGTCGCCAGCTCTGGCTGGATCTGGACGGCGAGGGCTACACGGTGCGGGACGTGCTGACGGGGGAGATGCACCAGGGCTGGCGGCTGAACTATGGCGCGGCGGGGGTGCTGGGGCGGGCCTCGCAGAGCGGCGACGATTTCTTGATCACGGTGGACCCGTCGAGCGGAGGTCGGGGCGTGGAGCTGCGCAGCGCGCGGGTGGATCTCCAGACGGAGCTGCGTCTGGAGGAGGCGCGTCGCGAGCTGACGGTGGTGGGGTGGGATCACGACGTGCAGAGCTTGAGCGCGCAGGTGACGCTGCCGCCGGGCTGGGAGCTGCTGGGCGGCGAGGGCGTGGATCAGATGTCGGGGACGTGGTTTGAGTCCTGGACATTGTTTGATTTCTTCTTTGTATTGATGGTGTCGCTGACGTTGGGCAAGCTCTGCGGGTGGCGCTGGACGCCGCTGACGCTGGTGGCGCTCTGCCTGGCGCACGGGCACGACGCGGCGCCGCACTGGGTCTGGATGCACCTGCTGGCGACGCTGGCGCTGCTGCGGGTGCTGCCGGACGGGTGGTGGCGTCGGCTGGTGCTGGGGTGGCGGGTGGCGGCGCTGCTCTTCCTGGTGGTGGTGCTGGTGCCCTTCGGGCGGGATCAGATCCGCTTCGCGCTGCACCCGCAGGTGGCCCCCCAATACACGGCGTCGTCGCGCGGGTTCGCGGACGACTTCGGGGTGGTTCAGGAGGAGCAGATGGCGATGGAGGCGCCCGCTGGCAACGGGATGCCGGCGTCGGAGATGTATAAAGAGGAGGACATCGCCCAGAGCCTGGACAATGATGGGGAGCTCACCAAGCGCAAGCGGGTGAACTCCAAGAGCGACTCGTGGCTCCGGGACGAGAAGCCCGGGAAGAAGATGGGCTACAAGCTCCAGCAGGTCGATCCGAACGCCATCGTGCAGACGGGGCCGGGCTTGCCGGAGTGGAGCTGGCGGACGTGGGAGCTGCGCTGGTCGGGGCCCGTGAGCAAGGAGCACACGATCACGCTCTGGCTGATCTCGCCGGGCTGGAACCGGGCGCTGACGGTGCTTCGGGTGGCGCTCTTGATCCTGCTTGGGCTGCTGGTGCTGGCGCGTCGGGACATGACGTGGCGCAAGGGCGGCGGCGCGCCGAAGGGGGACGCGCCCGGGCGTGGCGGCGCGGCGGCGGCTGCGAGCGCCGCGGCGCTCCTGGTGGCGCTGGGGCTGGGCGGGGTGGCGCAGGCGCAGCCTCAGCAGCAGGGGACGCTGAACAATCTGGGCAACCTCCCCGGAGGCAGCGGCGGCGGTCAGCAGGGGCTGCTGGATGAGCTGGAGGAGCGGCTGCTGCGCGAGCGGGAGTGCGGGGGGGCGTGCGTGGTGGTGAGCCGCGCCGACTTCCGCGTGGAGGGGCGCAAGGTGGTGCTCCAGGCGGAGGTCCACGCGCGCCAGAGCGCCGCGTGGTTCCTGCCGGGGCCGACCGACACGCTGGGGATCGACGAGGTGCGGGTGGACGGCGCGCCGACCCGGCAGCTGCGCCGGGAGCCGGGTGGGCTGACGGCGGTGCGGCTCGGCCAGGGGCGCCACAGCGTGGAGCTGGTAGGGACGCTGGTGAACCGGGACGTGGTGACGATCCAGTTTGACGCGGAGACGCGCCCCCAATTTGTGACCTTCACCAGCGAAGAGTGGGCGGTGGATGGGATCAAGGCGACGGGGGTGCCGGACAACTCGCTCCAGCTGACCCGCCGCGCGCAGGGCGGCGGCGGGGAGGGCGCGGAGCTGAGCGCGGAGCTGCCGCCCTGGTTCCGTGTCACGCGGCGCTTCGCGCTGGGGCTGCCGTGGCAGGTGATCACGGAGGTGGAGCGCGAGAGCGCCGAGCGCCCCCAGCTCGCGAAGATCCCGCTGGTGAGCGGAGAGAAGGTCATCACCGAGGGCTTCCGCATCGAGGAGGGCAAGGTGCTGGTGGACTTCCCCCGGGGGGTGCAGAGCGTCTCGTGGACCAGCGAGCTGGACATCGTGCCCTCGTTCGCGATCCAGGCGCCTGCTGACCAGCCGTGGACCGAAGACTGGACGGTGGATTGCAGCCGGATCTGGCGCTGCGCCTTTGACGGGCTGGTGCCGGTGCGCTCGGTCTCCAACGGCTCCTCGTGGCTGCCGCTCTGGAAGCCGTGGCCCGGGGAGCAGCTCCAGATCATGGTCCAGCGCCCCGAGGGCGCCCCCGGCCAGGCGGCGACGGTCCAGAACGTTCACTACACCGTCACCCCCGGCAAGCGGCTCCTCCAGGCGAACGTGCAGCTGACGATCCGGGCCTCCCAGGGGAGCTGGCAGCGCCTCCAGCTCCCCGAGGGGGCGGAGCTTCAGTCGGTGCAGGTCGACGGGCGGGCGCTGACGCTGCGCCCGGAGGGCGGCGTCCTCAACCTCCCCGTCAAGCCGGGCTCCCAGCGGGTGGAGCTGAGCTGGCAGCAGCCGTGGGAGCGCTCCTTCTTTGAGGAGATGCCGCGCCTCTCGCTGGGCTCGCGGGCTGTGAACGGGAACATGAGCATCCAGCTCGGGGAGGATCGGTGGCTGCTCTGGGCGGTGGGGCCTGATTGGGGGCCGGCGGTCCTCTTCTGGAGCCACCTCACCCTCCTCCTCATCGCGGCGCTCCTCCTGGGCCGCGTCAAGTCCTCGCCGCTCAAGACCTGGGAGTGGCTGCTCCTGGCGATCGGGGTGGCGCAGCTCCCTGTGCCGCTCATCCTCTTCCCGGTGTTCTGGTTCTTCGCGATGGCGTGGCGGCAGCGCGCGCCCCTCAAGACCTGGTGGACCTTCGATCTGCTCCAGATCGGGCTCGTGGTGCTGACGCTCATCGCGGTGGGCGTCGTCTACGGGGCCATCCACACCAACCTGCTCTTCGATGTGGATATGCAGGTGGCGGGGGCTTCGTCCTCCAACGCGGTGCTGCGCTGGTATGTGGATCAGGTGGACGATGTGATGCCAGCGGCGGGGATCTTCTCGCTGCCGATCCTCGTCTGGCGCATCCTCATGCTCCTCTGGGCGCTGTGGCTGGTGTCGCGCCTCCTCAAGTGGGCGCCCTGGAGCTGGCGCGCCTTCAGCGCGGAGGGGCTCTGGCGTGTCATCCCCCCCTCGCCGCCGATGATCCGGCAGGCGCCTGTGGCGCCTGCGGCGCCGGAGCCGCCTGCGGCGCCGGAGCCGCCTCGGGAGGAGTAGACGGGGGTTCCAGGGGGCGCTGCCCCCTGGCCGGGGGGGGGGGCCCCCCCCAAAAAAAAAAAAAAAAAAAGATGAGAGATTTTGGGGTTT
>CAUJGC010000486.1 GCA_963169075.1 Myxococcota bacterium | reverse complement strand
ACTTCGCTCTTAATCTCCTCAAACAAGACAACAACCGCAAGCTCGGCATTGCGAACTCCAGAAAGCGAGCGGGGTGGGATAGAGGTTACCTACTCCACCTCCTCACCGCGGGTACTCCCTAGAACTCGATTGCCCTGGGGGATAGCCAAGGTGCGCGGCATAAGCTAGGGTGCTCCGGGCCTTCATGGAGGGGACCCTTCAGCGCGAGCGACCATGACGCAGCCAGAACCCGCGACCTCCCTGCTTGAGCCCGACTTTCTGAGGATGTTGGAGCGCCTGACCCTTCAGCTCCAGGGCCGCATCCGCGGCACGCGCCAGGGGGAGCGCCGCTCGACGCGGCGCGGGACCGGCGTGGAGTTTGAGGACCACCGGGCCTACGCGGTCGGGGACGACCTCCGCCACCTGGACTGGCACCTGATGGCGCGCCTGGACGCGCTCTTCGTGCGGCTCTTCCAGGAGCCGCAGGAGCACGAGATCCACCTCCTGCTGGACGCCTCGGCCTCGATGGGGTGTGGCAAGGGGCGCTTCGCGCAGCAGCTCGCGGGGGCGCTGGCCTATGTGGCGCTCTGCGCGGGGGATCGGGTGGGGATCTTCGCGCTGCGGGACCGCCTGGACGGGGTGATCGGCCCGCTGCGCGGCAAGCAGGCGGCGCCGCGGGCGCTGGACTTTCTGGAGCGCGTCGCCTTCGCCGGTGAGACGGATCTGGAGCGGGCCGTGCGCGAGGTGGCGGCGACGGCGCGTCGGGGGACGGTGGTCCTGATCAGCGACTTTCTGACCCCGGCGGGGCGCGTGGAGGCGCTGCGGACGCTGGCAGCGCGGCGGCTCCGGGTCATCGTGCTGCACACCCTGGCCCCGGAGGAGCGCGCGCCGCGTCTGGGGGATGATGTGACCTTGATCGACGCCGAGAGCGGCGAGGAGCTGACGTTGACGATTGATAAGGCGTCGCTGGCGGCCTATCAGGAGCAGCTCAACCTGCTCACCGCCGAGCTGACCCAGGCGTGCAAGGGCTACGGCTTCACCTTCATCCCGGTGACCTCCTCGACGCCTGTGGCGGAGCTGATCCTGGGGGATCTGCGCCGGGCGGGCGCGGTCGCCACCCTCCACTGACGCGCCAAGGCGAGGACTCTGCATGGAGCTGCTCCAACCCCTCGGCCTCGTCGCGCTGGTGACCCTGCCTGCCATCGTCGCGCTCTACTTCTTGAGGCAGCGGCAGCAGCCGCGCCGCGTCGGCTCGCTGATGCTCTGGGCGAAGGCGCGCCAGCAGATCCTCCGGGGTCGCCCCTGGGAGCGCTTCCGGCCCTCGTGGCTCCTGCTGCTCCAGCTCCTGGTGGCGGCGGCCATCGCGGCGACGCTGGCGCGCCCGGCCTGTGTGGCGGAGGGCGTGGAGTCGGAGCGGCTGGTGCTCATCGTGGACGCCTCGGCCTCGATGGGGGCGCGGGAGGGGGAGGCGACGCGGCTGGACGTCGCCCTGGACCGGGCGGCGGCGACGCTGGAGACGGCGCCGGAGGGCTCGGAGGTGGCGCTCCTGAGCGCGGGGCGGCTGACGCGGGTGGTGGAGCCCTTCACCACCGACCGGGGCAAGGTGCAGCAGGCGTTGGCGGGGCTGCGCGAGCGGGGGCCGGACGCGACGGCGGCCTCGTTGAAGGAGGCGCTGCTCCTGGCGATGCAGCTCCGGGGCGATCCGCAGGAGGGGCGGATCGTCTTGATCTCGGACGGGGCCAACCTGACCGAGCGGCTGCCTGCGACGGGGGGGAACACGGACTTCATCGGGGTGGGGGAGGGGGACGCGAACCTGGGGATCGTGACCTTCGAGCTGCGCCGGGCGCCCAGCCAGCGCTTCAGCGCGGCGGTGGTGACGGTGGTGGCCAACACGGGGAGCGCGCCGCTGGCGGCGCACCTCCGGGTGGACCTGGACGGGTCGCCCCTGGAGGCGCACCGCATCGAGCTGGCGCCGGGCGCGACCCGCACGGTGACGCTGCCGGTCACGGCAGATCAGGGGGTGCTCCACGCGACGCTGGAGGCGCTCCCGGCGCCGGGCGGCGCTGAGGCGCGGGATCTCCTCCCGCTGGACGACGAGGCGTGGGCGGTGATCGCGCCGGACCGCCCGCTGCGGGTGCTGACGGTGGGGGCGAACCCGCTGACGCTGCGGGCGCTCCAGGCCAACCCGCGCCTGGAGATCGAGCCGCGCCCCGCCGACGGCTGGACGGGGAGCAGCGACGCGGACGTGGTGATCTTCGAGGGCACCTTCCCGGCGACCATCCCCCAGGGGCGCTTCCTGGCGATCGCGCCGCCGCCGGGCAACCCGCTGCTGGACTACAGCGGTGAGGAGGTGCAGGCGCCGCGGATCGCCTCGTGGGACCGGGGTCACCCGATCCTCTACGGGCTGGAGCTGGGGGACCTGCGCTTCGGGGCGGTACCGCGCGTGGTACCGCAGAACGCCTTCTCGCCGCTGGCGGAGTTTCAGGGGCAGGGCGGCCCCTTCCTGCTGGCGGCGCGGACGCCGGGCTGGCGCGGCGTCGTGATCACGCCGCCGCTCCTGGGCTCGGATCTGCCGCTGCGGGTGGCGTTTCCGGTGCTGCTCTACAACGCGCTGGGCTGGTTGAGCCCCGGCGGCGAGCAGGGGGCGGCGCTGACCCGCAAGGCGGGCGAGCCCCTGGCCCTCCCCGCGCTCCCCGGCGATCAGGTCCAGATCAAGCGGCCCAGCGGCGAGGTGGAGCGCGCGGAGGTGCAGACGGCAGGCTCGGATGGGGCGTGGCTCTTCACCGACACCCGGCAGCAGGGCCTCACCACCCTGACCCGCTCCAGGCCGGGGAGCGAAGACCTCACCTTGACCTTCGCCTCCTCGCTGGTGGACCGGGAGGAGTCCTCCATCCGCCCGGTGGCCGCGCTGGAGCTGCCCGGCGGCGGCGAGCTGCGCGCTCAGGAGCGCGTCGCCCGCGTCGAGCCCTTTGACGCCCCCCTCCTCGCGGGCGCCCTCCTGCTCCTGGGGCTGGAGTGGGCGCTCTTCCTCTACCGTCAGCGGAGGCAGGCGTGAACCTCACCTTCCAACATCCGCTGCTGCTGCTCCTCCTCCTGGCGCTCCCGCTCCTGGCGGGGGCGGCGTGGCGCGCGGGCTTCCTCCGGCGACGCCACGGCGTCGCCTCCACCGCCCTCCGCCTCCTGACCGCCCTCGCCTTGATCCTCGCCGCGGCGGGCCTCGCCGTGGCCGTGGAGCGGGATGAGCTGGCGGTCCTCTTCGTGGTGGACCACTCCCGCTCCATCGCGCCGGACGACACCGCGGCCCCTGGCGGCGGCGTCGCCCGCGCCCACGACTTCGTGCAGCGCGCCCTGGACGCCATGCCCGAGGGCGACCGCGCCGGCGTCATCGTCTTCGGCGCCGAGCCCCAGATCGAGTCCCTCGTCCGCCCCGACCCCAGCCCCCCCCTCTGGTCAGCGCGCCCGGACCCGGGCGCCACCGCGCTGGAGGACGCCCTCCGCCTCGCCCTCGCCTCCTTCCCCCCCGACACCCACCGCCGCGTCGTCGTCCTCTCCGACGGGATCGAGACCCACGGCCACGCCGCCAACCAGGCCATCGTCGCCCGCGAGGTCCAGATCCCGGTCGATGTCGTCACCCTCCCCACCGCCACCAGCGGCCCCGACGTCATCGCAGAGGCCCTCACCGCCCCTCCCACCGCCGAGGCCTTCCAGCCCTTCGAGCTGCGCCTCCAGGTCCGGGCCCCCCAGGACGCGCCGGGCCGCGTCCTCCTCTACCGCAACGACCAGCTCCTGGGGGAGCTGCCGGTGCAGCTCACCTCCGGGCTCGGCGTCATCACCATCCCCCAGACCCTCGACCAGCCCGGCCTCTACCGCTTCCGCGCCGTCGTCGAGGCCCAGCCCGACGGCGAGCCCCGCAACAACGAGGCCCGCGCCACCGTCGAGGTCAGCGGCACCCCCCGCGTCCTCCACCTGGAGGGCTACGCCGACGCCGCGCCGCACCTCCGCGACGCCCTCATCAACGGCGGCTACGCCGTCACCACCGGCGGCCCCGGCGATCTCCCCGACACCCTCCAGGGCCTCGTCCCCTACGACCTGATCATCCTCTCGGACATCCCCGCCACCGAGATGACCCGCCCCCAGATGAGCGCCCTGGAGCACTACGTCAACGACCTGGGCAAGGGGCTGATCATGGTCGGCGGGGACCTCTCCTTCGGCCTCGGCGGCTACTTCAAGACGCCCATCGAGCGCGTCCTCCCGGTCCAGATGACCCGCAAGGCCCAGCTCGACCTCCCCGCGCAGGGCATGGTCCTGGTGGTGGACCGCTCCGGCTCCATGGCCGGCTTCCAGGGCGTCTCCAAGATGGACCTCGCCAAGGACGCCGCCGTCGCCGTCGTCGAGCTGCTCACGCCGAAGGACGAGCTGGGCCTGGTCGCCTTCGACGACGCCGCCTCCTGGGTCATCCCCTACGAGCCCCTCAGCGACAAGCGCGACGCCATCTACCGCATCGGCACCATCCATCCCGGCGGCGGCACCGACATCTACAACGGCCTCCGCTCCGCCTACGGCGGCATGGGCGGCGGCGAGGCTGCGGTCAAGCACATCATCCTGCTCTCGGACGGCATCGCGGAGAACTCCAACCTCCCCGCCCTCGCCCAGAAGCTCCGCGAGGACAAGATCACCCTCTCCACCGTGGCGGTCGGCGCCGACTCCGACCGCTACACCCTGGAGACCCTCGCGCGCATCGGCGGCGGACGCTACTACGAGACCGAGTCCCCCGACACCATCCCCCAGATCTTCACCCGCGAGACGATGCTCTCCTCGCGCCAGTTTTTGATCGAGACGACCTTCGTCCCCGCCGCCGCTGACCCCTCCGAGATCCTCAACGGCATCGACGCCCTCCCGCCGCTCCGCGGCTACGTCGCCACCACCGCCAAGCCCACCGCCACCGTCGCCCTCCTCACCCCCGAGAAGGAGCCCCTCCTGGCCCACTGGCGCAGCGGCCTCGGCAAGACCCTGGCCTTCACCTCCGATGCCAAGCCGCGCTGGGCTCAGGCCTGGATCGACGACCCCCAGACCTTCGGCCGCTTCTGGAGCCAGGCCGTCCGCTGGACCGCCAACACCGGCGCCCGCAACAACCTCGCCGTTCAGGCCAACCTCCGCGGCTCCACCCTCTCCATCACCGCCGACTCCATGAGCGACGACACCTGGATCGACGGCGCCGAGACCCGCGCCTTCGTCATCAGCCCTGACGGCAAGCGCCTGGAGGTCCCCCTCCGCCAGGTCGCCCCCGGACGCTACCGCGCCGAGATCGACGCCCCCACCGAGGGCGCCTGGTTCGTCTCCGTTCAGCAGACCCTCAACGGCGAAGAGACCGGCCGCGCCGTCCGCGAGGTCTTCCGCGCCTGGTCCCCCGAGCTGGCCCCCGCCCACGTCGGCACCCCTGTCCTGCAAGAACTCGCCACCGCCACCGGCGGGCGCATCGATCCCGATCCTGCCGCCCTCTGGGAGCGCCCCCCCCAGCCCCTCACCGTCCCCCACCCCCTCGCCCCCTGGCTCCTCGCCTTCGCTGCCCTCGCCTGGCTCCTCGACGTCGCCATCCGGCGCTTCGAGGGCCTCCGCCTCCCCACCCGCCACCCCACCCCCAAGCCGGTCACCGTCCAGCACCTCCCCCCCCGCGCCGTCTCCCGACAGCGCGCCACCACCCAGCCCTCCTACAAGGTCGGCCTCGGCGCGGCCCCCGCGGACGACTCCACGCCCCCCGAGTCGCCCCCCGAAGACACCTCCGCCCCCCCCGAGCCGCCCACCTTCACCAACCGGCTCCTCGACGCGAAGCGACGCGCGAAGAAGTGACCCCCCTGGCGCTCTAAGCTCCTGATCCATATAGCGAAATCAGCGAAGCGGAGCCGTCGCCCCCCGTGGCGGCAACCCCCCCGGCTGCGTAACGTCCTGCTGCGCTTCGCTTCACAGGACGAACGCAGCCGGTCCCCCCCGTGACGGGGGGACACCGACAGCACGTCGCTGACGCTCCCCGCTCCCTCCGGTCGCCCGCGGCCCCTGGGCCGCGCAGAAACCCACCCGATCCCAGCGATGGCGAGCGAGCGCAGCGAGGGAGGTCGGTGCCCCCCCGTCACGGGGGGGGCCGGGGCCGTTCCGCCGGGCGAACAGCCCGGAGGTTACGGCCCCGGGGGGGTCACGGGCAGGTCGGCGCGACCTGTCCGTCCGAGCCCGTGTAGATGTAGGCGTCGGAGACGTAGCCGTTGCCGATGTGGTCCCAGAGGTTGGTCGTGCCGTAGGTGCCGGTGACGCTCTGGCCGCGCTTCTGGCAGCGGATCTGGACGGTCTGGCCGTTGCTGACCGAGCCGACGACGCTGTAGCCGGTGCCCGGACCGGAGCGGACGTTGAGGGAGACGCCGTTGGTCCGGACGGTGCCCCGGACGGTGCTGGTCGAAGACCCGCCGGTGGAGCCGCTGGAGGTGCAGCTGTTGCGGCTGGTGTAGTTGCGGCTGCCGTAGAAGTAGGCGGTGGAGCCGTTGAAGACGGGGCGGATGGTGGAGCCGTAGCGGCGCAGCTCGTAGTGGAGGTGCGCGCCGCTGGAGCCGCCGGTGTTGCCCACGCGGCCGATCCGCTGGCCGCGGCTCACCCGCTGGCCCACGCGCACGTCCTGGGAGTAGAGGTGGGCGTAGCGGGTGCGGTAGCCGTTGCCGTGGTCGATCTCGATCCAGCGCCCGTAGCTGGTGTTGCCCTCGTTGCGGACGAGGGTCACGGTGCCGCCCGCCGCAGCGACGACGGTCGCGCCCAGGTCGTTGGTCCGGTTGAAGTCCACCGCGAGCTGGGGGCTGTGGTTGGTGCGGGTCTGCCCCGACCACACCTGCCCGCAGGGGAAGGGCAGCTGGAAGGTCGAGAGGGTCGTGAGGCCCTGCTCCACGGTCTGGAGATCCCCATCCGCCGGGATCTCCTCCTCGTCCTCCCAGGCCTCGTCTTCGGCGGGGGAGTGCTCTTCGCCGCCGGGGGGGCCCTCGTCCCAGAGCTCCTCGCCTTCGGTCGCGGCGGTCGGGTCATCCAGCTCGTCCTGGGGGACGCAGCCGACGGCCAGCAGGCACGCCATCGCGCCGATCAGGACTCCACGCCAGGCCTCGTGCTTCATCGCTCGCTCTCCTGTGCAGGGCCGCCGCGCGGCGGCCTGTGTTACCAGACCTCGAAGGTCCGACGCAGCGTGCCCCGGTAGGAGCCGTCGGCGTTGAAGGTGGACAGCTCAAAGCGCCGCGTGCCCAGCCCGGAGTAGGTGTGGAGCACCGCCATACGGTCGGTGCGGAGCTTGCCGCTCACGTCGTCTGTCACGGGGGTGCCGTCCACGACCAGCTCGACGAAGACGGCGCCGGGGGTGGGGCGCTCGATGCCCATCTCGAAGGTCTGCGCCCCCACCTGGCGGATGTAGAGGCCGATGCTGGCGTCGGTGTCGAGGCGGCCCGTCGCCAGCCCCACCGCTTGCCCCGACGCGTCGTAGCCCACCACGTCGAGCTGGCGATCCGCCTTCTGGCCGTTGAAGCGGTAGCGCAGCGCGAAGTTGTCCGCCGGGTCGCCCGCGCCGATCAGGTAGTCCTCGACGAAGTACTCGACGCGGGCGATGCCCTCGGGGGCGTCGGTGGTCAGGTTGATGGTGCGCAGATCGGCCTCGAACTCCCAGGCGACGCCCATCGGGGTGGCGTCCACCTTCGGGCTCCCGGGCTCGCGCAGGAGGCCCAGCTCCTCGAAGTGGACCGCGAAGCGGCGGGTGACGTTCCAGACCAGCCAGTTGCCGCCGCGGTTGGGCAGCACCCAGGGGGTGTAGGTGTAGAGGGAGGCCGTCGCGTGGTTCTCCGGCGTGACCGTGTAGCGATCCGAGGTCCGCTTCGCGACGCCGCGGCTCCAGATCCCCGACCCCGCCACCGACTCCTCGTAGCGCCCCCGCAGCGTGGCGCCAGCGCACTCCACCTGCCGGGCCAACCCCCGGTACGCCGACGAGCACGAGCGACCGTCCGGGCATCCGCACCCGAACGCGTAGTCCGCGCGGCTCCCCGGGTTCGTCGAGCGGTTGATCAGGCTCGACTCCACCTGCATCCGCGCCAGCATCACCACCGGGTTGATCCCCGCCTCCCGCGAGGCCTCCACGAGCGCCTCCGACGCAGGCTTCCCGTCGAGCCGCGCGCTCGCCAGCCAGGAGCGGCCGCCGTAGGGGGTGGACTCCAGGAAGCGCTGCACCGCCGCCGCGTCCACCGCGTCCACGTTCGTAAAGAACTCATCCGACATGATGTTGTTGCGCCCGAACGTCGCCGGGACCCCGAGGTCGCGCTTGAGCGTCGTCGAGGGCACCTCCGCCAGGTCCGCCGGGTCCGCGTCCAGGTAGGGCGCCTCGGCCTCGGGCACGGGCGCCTCATCAGCGCACCCGGCGCCCCACGCCAGGACCATCATCCCCAGGACCATCGCTGCGTGCCGCCACTTCAACATCGAGTCGCCTCCTCGCTGGTGCGGGCTCCCGTGCCCACGCCCACCCTGAGTAACACGATCCGTGCCACCCATGCGCCCCGTA
>CAUJGC010000485.1 GCA_963169075.1 Myxococcota bacterium | reverse complement strand
CTCGACGTCGAGGCCGCGGAGGCCGCTGCGGTCGATCTCGGTGAGGAGGGCCTCCAGCTCGGCCCAGCGGGGTCGGCGGCGCTCCAGGAACGCGCTCAGATCCATGCTTTGGGCCTCCTGGGGTCAGAGCCGTCGTCGCTTGAGATCGACGTAGGCGTTGATGGTGTCGATGCTGAGGGCGTCGGGGGTGCGGTCGATGACATGGGCGCCGAGGCGGAGCAGCTCGCCCTTGAGGATCTCGCGCTCGCGGAGGAGCTCGGTGGCGACGGCGCGCTCGAAGAGGGCGTCGCGGGTGGTGGGGACGTGGGCGCGCAGGTCGCTGAGGGCGGTGTCGCTGAGGGTGACGCAGAGGGGGAGGTGTCGGGGCATGAGGAGGCGGGTGTAATCGACGAGGGGTCGGGAGTGGGCTTCGTCCTGGAGGTCGGTGAAGAGGACGACGAGGCTGCGGCGTCGGACATGGGCGAGGAGGTAGGTGATGGCGGCGCTGTAATCGACGTGGCAGAGCTCGGGCTCGATGCCGTAGAGGGCGTTGAGGATGCGCTGGTAGTGTGCGGGTCCGCGGGCGGGCGGGAGGAAGGTGCGGACGGTGTCGGAGAAGACGAGGAGGCCGACGCGGTCGTCAGCGGCGAGGGCGGTCCAGGCGAGGAGGAGGGCGGCGTTGATGGCGTGGTCGAGCTTGGAGAGGTGGTCCATGCGGGCGGCCATCATGCGGCTGGCGTCGATGCAGAGGATGACGCTCTGGCTGCGCTCGGCCTCGTAGACCTGGGTGATGGGTCGGCGTCGGCGGGCGGTGGCCTTCCAGTTGATGTCGCGGTAGCTGTCGCCCTGGACGTAGTCGCGGAGCTTGGAGAACTCGAGGCCGCCGCCTTCGCGCTTGACGCGCTTGATGCCGACGGTGTGCAGATCGCGCATCCTGGCGAGGGTGCCGAGGGCGCGGACGCCGCGGATGTTGGGGAAGACCTTGACGGGCTCGTTGAGGGGGCAGGTGCCGGTGAGGGTGGCGAGGCCGAGGGGGGACTCGACGCGGAGCCAGACGTCTCCGAAGCGGTAGTCGCCGCGTCGGTGGGGGGTGAGGGCGTAGGAGACCTCCAGGCGCGCGCGGGCGCGGAGGGTGAGGCCGGGGCCGGTGGCGCCGCCGGGGGTGAGCTCCCGGGCGAGGCGTCGGCGGAGGCCGAGGGCGCCGCGCCCTGCCTCGTCCTGGGCCTGGAGGTCGGCGTCGCGGTCGAGGTCGGCGCGGCGGGGTCCGGAGCGGGGGCCGAGGCGGGCGGGGCCGCGGTGGAGGGGTCGCTTGAGGGTGACCTCGTCGTTGGTGCCGAGGTCGTCGCCAGCGGCCTCGAACTCACCGGGGTAGGCGTCGCGGGCCCAGACGCGGAGGGTGGAGGCGCCGTGGTTCTCCAGGACGAGGGTGACGGGGTTGTCGGCGCCGACGGAGAGGCGCTCCTCGCGGACGCGGCGGACGCGGAGGCGGGCGGCGCGCTTGACGGCGGCCCAGTCGAGGAGCATGGCGGCGACGAGGAGGAGGTCGTAGCCGACGACGAGCCAGAGGACATCAAACCAGACGGGCACCAGCGCCAGGGGGAGGACGCCGAGGCCGAGGAGCCAGAGGGCGCGGCGTCCGGGGACGCCGCGGAGCTGGGTCACCTCGGCGGCGGGGGAGCGGCTGAGGATGGCGCTGGCGGGCTGGGCGCTCATCAGCGGGGGACCTCGACGGAGGCGAGGAGCTGTCCGATGACCTCCTCGGTGGTGACGCCCTCCAGCTCGATCTCGGGGTCGAGGATGAGGCGGTGTCGGAGGACGGGGTAGGCCATGAACTTGACATCGTCGGGGGTGACGAAGTCGCGCCCGCGGAGGGCAGCGGCGACCTTGGCGCAGACCAGGAGGTTGATCGAGGCGCGGGGTCCGCCGCCGAGGAGGAGGGACGGCGAGGAGCGGGTGGCGTGGACGATCTGGCGGACGTAGCGCAGGAGGGCGGGCTCGGCGCGGATGAGCTGGATCTGGGCGCGGGCGCGGGCGATGTGCTCGGGGGAGAGGGCGCGCTCGACGCCTGCGGCGTTGATGTCGTGGGGTCGGAGGCCCTGGTTGAAGACCTCCAGGATGCGGTCCTCCTCGTCGGCGCTGGGGTAGGGGACCTTGAGCTTGAGGAGGAAGCGGTCGAGCTGGGCTTCGGGGAGGGGGTAGGTGCCCTCGCTCTCGACGGGGTTCTGGGTGGCGCAGACCATGAAGAGGTCCCCGAGGGGGTGGCTGGTGCCCTCGATGGTGACGGAGCGCTCCTCCATGGCTTCGAGGAGGGCGGACTGGGTCTTGGCGGGGGCGCGGTTGATCTCATCGGCCAGGCAGAGGTCGGTGAAGATGGGTCCGCGGGTGAGGTGGAAGCTCTGGTTCTGGAGGTTGAAGACGCTGGTGCCGAGGATGTCGGCGGGCATGAGGTCGGGGGTGAACTGGATGCGCTTGAAGTCGGCCTGGACGACATGGGCGAGGGCCTTGACCATGAGGGTCTTGGCGACGCCGGGGACGCCTTCGAGGAGGACGTGGCCTCGGGCGAGGAGGGCGACGAGGAGGTATTCGACGATGGCCTCCTGCCCGACGATGACCTTGTTCATCTCGCGCATGACGATGCGGCGCAGCTCGACGAGGTCGGAGAGATCGGCGCCGGAGGTGCGAGGCGGCGCGCTGGCGCCGCCGAGACCTGTCGTGTATTCGCTCATGGGCTCCCTTTATGCTGATACGCGCCAGCGCCTCGCTGGCCGCGCAGCTCTGCGATGAGGCGCGCGAGGCGCGCCGCGACAGCGAGCGTCCGCGCCGGGCGACGGCGCTTCGCCGCAGCGAGTTGATCGATCTCGGCCAGGAGGGGCCGCACCTGCGCGGCCACCCCGCCCTGCCCCGCCTGCTCCAGCGCCGAGGCCAGCCCCTCGCCGCGGGCCTCGCCGGGGAGCTTGAAGCGCTCCACGCAGGCGCGCCCCAGATCGTCCAGGAGCACCTGGAGGGCGTGCTGATCGTGGCGCCCCTGGGCGTAGATCCGGCTCATGGCGCGGACGTAGTCGCCGCTGCCCCGCGCCTCCTCCTCGTAGAAGCCCAGCGGCGGCCCGAAGCGGCTGGAGACGCGCCAGCCCAGGAAGAGGAGGAGGAGGAGGAGCTGGCAGACCGCCAGCCAGAGGCTGCTGTCCCGCAGGTAGGAGGAGAGGCCCCGCTCCTGCCGGAAGCCGTGGTGGAACTCGTCGATGTAGAGGCGGCCCCGCTCAGGGCGGAGGAGGCGGGCCAGGAGCACCGCGTTGTCCTCGTCCCGGAGGCCGCGGTTGGTGACCAGGTAGGGGGAGGAGAGGAAGATCACGCGCCCGGCGCCGCGCCGCACCTCGGCGGCGTGGACCCGGCCCGCCGCGTCCCGGAGGAGCGGCGTCCAGCCGGTGGGCCACGCCTCCTCCTCGTCTTCACCGACGTGGACGGAGCGCAGGAGCACCGCAGGCGCCTGCGCCTCCACCCGGACCTGCGCGACGCCCTGCAGCGACGCCAGGGGCGAGAGGGCCGGGGTCGCCAGCGCCAGCGGCGGCGGCCACGCCCGCGCAGGCGTCGGCTCCTCGCCCTCCGGGGTCTCCGGGGTCGGCTCCGCCAGGGGATCGCCCCCCGGGGGGGCGTGGAGCAGCGCCGAGAAGGCCTCGTGCAGCTCGTTCTCCCCCGAGGCGACCATCACGAGGGTGTTCCCCTCCTCGACCCAGCGCTGCACCGACTCGACCTCGCTGTCGCTGAAGGTGCCCGCCCCGAAGAAGAGGGCCAGCAGCCCCGTCGCCAGCGGCTGCGGCTCCACGCAGAGCAGCGTCCCCTCGCCGGGCAGGGCCTCGAAGTTGGCCATGGTCCGCTCGGGCTGATAGCCCAGGCGCTCCGAGAGCGCCCAGAGAGCGCGCGCGCCGTCCGGCGCCGCCGAGAAGGAGGTGTAGCGCCCCGTGAACGCGGAGCGGTCCTCGGACTCCGCCCCAAGAAAGGCCGCCGCCAGCACCAGCAGGAGCACGCCCAGCACCAGGAGGGTCATCCGCCCGGTCATGGCGCCTCCGCCTCGGGGGCGTCGCGCAGGAGCGGGGCCTGGCCCATCTGCTCCAGCGCGCCGCGGCAGCGCTCCCACGCCGCAGCGTCCACGGCGTAGCGCCCATACCAGGCGTATTCAAAGGCGTTCACCACCTCACCAAAACCGCCCAGCACCACCTCGCCTCCCTGCCCTTCAGGACGAGAGGAGATCGACCTGCGAAGCTCCACCTCGTATTCATGATTGGTCCCCTCGGGCTCGTAGCCGATCAACCCCCGGCGGTGCAGCGTCACCAGCAACGCCAGGTAGAGGCAGCGCACCGCCAGACGGTAATCCCCCGCCGACGCCAGCTCCTCCGCCCGCGCCTGCCACGCACCGAACGAGAAGGCCAGCACGTCCTCCTGACCCGGCTCCTCCGCCGCGATGTCGCTCAAACGGGGCCCCTCACCTTCGACACCGCGCGCCGCGGCCTCCGCCCGGCGATCCAGCACGCGGCGCAACAGCACAAACCCCAGCACCCCCAGCGCCAACACCAGCAGCACCAGCGCGATCGCCTTGAACGCCTCCACCGGCGCCTCAAAGGACGGCGGCTCCTCAAAGCCGCCCTGGTGCGCAGGCTCCTCCGCGTCGCAGTCCGCCGCGCGCTTCTTTTGACGACGCTCCTTCAAGTCCAGCCGCGGCGCATCCCGACGCACCGCGTCACCCTCCAGATCCCGATACGCCGCCTCGTCCAGGATCGACCGCGTCGCCTCGCGGATCGACGACGGGCTCGCCACGCCCTCCCCCTCGCCCTCGCCCCCCTCCAGCAGCCGCGGCCCCTCCAGCCGCGCCAGGAGCAGCGCCAGCGCCCGCTTGCGCTCCTCGCCAGCCTCCAGCTCCACCGCGTCCACCTGCGCCAGCACCTCGCCCCACCAGGCCTGCTCCTCCGCGCTCGGCGCCTGCGCCTGCTCCCCCTCCACAAACGTCCGCAGCTCGCCCAGATCAGCCCAGTACTCCTCCCGGGACGCCGGCGCCAGCCGCCGCGCCTCGTGCAGCGACTCCACGCCCACGCGGCGCCCATCCTGCGCCGACGCCTCACCCGCGCCCCACCCAAGCCAGAGCGCGCCCGCCAACCCCAACGCCACCCCAAGCCCCGAAGACGACGATGTCAACGAGGTCCGATCCCCGCGCGCCGACGGGTTCTCCGGCGTCGCAGCCCCCGCCACCCGACGCCCCGTCGCCGCACGCACCTCCGCCACCTCGCTCGTCAGATCCAGCGCGTCCCGGCGCACCTGCGCGTCCACCCAGGCCAGCGTCGGCGCCACCCGGAAGACCGGCTCGCTCAAGAGCAACCCCAGCGCGATCACCCCCAGGAGATAGAGCCGATGATCCGTCGAGAAGAAGCGCTCCCAATAGCCCACCTCCACCGCGAAGAGCGCGTCCAGCAAGAAGAGCAGCAGCTTCACCCCCATCATGATGTTCACCCCCACCAGGAGCCCCAGGAAGCCCAGCGCGAAGCTCACCCCAAGCCCCCGCACCAGCAGCCCCGGCAGCACCCCGCGCCGCAGCGCCAGCCCCGACGCCGCAGGCATCCACGACACCGACACCGCCGAGAGCAGCACCGCCACCGGCGCGCTGAAGCACACCACCACCACCAGCAGCAGCACCCGCGCCCAGAGATCCATCTCCGGGTCCACCGCCAACGACCACACCCAGACCAGCAGCATCGGCAGCCAGAGCACCGACGCCCGCGCGAACTCCGCGAAGATCGCCGCCGAAGCCCGCCCCAGCGCGCGGCCCAACAGCGGCCCCACCCCCAGCGGCCCCAGCGCGCGACGCTCCGACGGCGGCAGCGCGCGGCGGCGCAGCCCCTCCAACCCCCCGTAGACCTGCGCCAGGCTGCAGATCCCCTTCCAGCCCAGCAAGAGCGGCAGGATCAGCGCCGACACCCACACCAGATCATCGTAGCGCGTGCTCGTCTCCAGCAGGCGACGCGTCACGCCGACGTACTCCAGCCCAAGCAGCCACCCCAGCAGCGGCCCCAACCCCAGGATCGAGAGCGTGTAGAAGGCCACCGCGTCCTGACGCACCAGCGAGAGCGCCTCGTTCAGCGCCTCCATCGGGCTGAAGAGCCGAAAGCCGCGCAGCGACGCCGACCCCGCTGACCCCTCACCCTCACCCGACGCCTCGCTCGCCTTGACCTCGACCACGCGACCTCACCAGAAGAACATCATGTGGAGCACGCCCCAGAGACCCAACGCCAACACACCGTAGAGCAGCAGCGCACCCGCCAGCCGCCACCCCATCCCCACCTCGCCGCGCTGGCTCTCCACGCCACGGGTCAGCTCCGCCACGCAGACCGCGCAGTGGTTGATCCCATCAAAGCGCGTCGTACACTCCGGGCAGATCACCGTCCGGCACCGCATGCACACGCCGACCCCGTCCCGCCCAGGGTGATACCGACACCGGCTCGCGCTCAACGCTGTCCCCATCCGACGCAACCTCCACGACAGAACACCCGCTCACCCTAACAGATCCCACCACACCTCTCAACCCCTACCCCTTGCCTCCAGACCCAAGCCCCGCTACAAACTTCCTCCCGAACCCGAAGGCCCTGGAGCCTCGCTCCAGGCGCCCGAGGTCTGAGATGCACCGACCTCGACACCCACCCCGGAATCTGATGAACTACGCCAGCTCTCGCTCCCTCCGCCGCTATGTCGGGCGCCTCTCCAAAGGCGAGCGCCTCGTTGAGTCCATTGAGCGCCTCTGCCGACGCGAGCAGATCCGCGCAGGCTCCATCACCGCCATCGGCGTCCTACGCCAGGTGCAGCTCCAGACCTACACCCCCGAGGGCGGCTACAAGACCACCCTGGAGGCCACCGGCAACTTCGAGCTGATCACCCTCAACGGCAACGTCTCCACCCTCGGCGATCAGGTCATCCTCAACTGCTCCGCCCTCGTCGCCACCGTCGAGCACGGACAGTCCCTCACCTTCGGCGGACGCCTCTTCGAAGCCGAGGCCGTCACCCTCGAGTTCGCCATCGACGCCTGGGATGACCTCGTCCTGGAGCGGCGCCTCGACGCCCGCACCGGCCTCCCCGTCTGGAACCGCGTCGAGGCCGTCGGCGGCGAGTCCATCCGCGAAGCCGCGCCGACCACCGCCGCGCCTGCGGCGCCCGCGCCTGCTGCGCCTGCGCCGACGCCCGCGCCTGTCGCAGCGACGCCGGCCCCCGAGCCCGCCGCCCCCGCGCCGACCCCCGCGCCGACCCCCGAGCCTGAGCCCGACCCCGAGCCCGAGCCCGCACAGCCCACCCCCCAGGCCTTCTCCGGGGACGCCGGGGTCATCACCCGACCCTCCACCCCCGAGATCGTCCGGCGACCGGGCCGCGTCGTCCCCGTCGAGGAGGAGAGCGCGCCCGCGCCCGCCGCCCTCGACTGGGAGAACATCACCGCCGCCGCCCAGCAGAGCACCACCGCCGCCCAGCTCGGCATGGACGCGGACAACACCGACAAGCTCGCCGTCGTCCAGGCCTGGCCCGACACCCCCGACATCCAGCCCGGCGACTTCCTCAAGCACGACCACTTCGGCATCTGCAAGATCCTCGTCTACGAAGAGGACGAGTTCATCCGCGTCAGGATGCGCGGCGGTAAGGTCGTCGACATCAAGCTCAACATCGTCGAGATCACCCGCACGGGAGATCACAACGGCAAGCCCCTCTACCAGTGCAAGATCCGCGGGCGCTGAACACGACGCGCGCCCGCCTCGCGGGCGCGCGTCGCTGGCGCCGCCGCGGCACCACCCCAAGCCCGGGTCCGCGCCCATGTCCACACTCGCAGGTCGTCGCGTCCTCCTCGGCATCACCGGCGGCATCGCCGCCTACAAGGGCCCCCTCATCGTCCGCGAGCTGACCGCCGCAGGCGCCACCGTCCGCGTCGTCCTCTCCCGCGCCGCCGCCGAGTTCGTCACCCCCCTCGCCCTCCAGGCCGTCAGCCACCACGCCGTCGGCGTCGATCTCTTTGATCCCACCTACGAGCAGCAGATCGGCCACATCGAGCTGGCGCGCTGGCCCGACCTCATCCTCGTCGCACCCGCCACCGCCCACCTCCTCGCCAGGCTCGCCCACGGCCTCTGCGATGACCTCCTCACCACCGTCCTCACCGCCACACGCGCCCCCGTCGTCCTCGCCCCCGCCATGAACACCCAGATGTGGGCCCACCACGCCGTCGCCCGCAACGTCGCCCAGCTCCGACAGGACGGCTACCACATCGTCCCCCCCGACTCCGGCGAGCTGGCCTGCCAGGAGGTCGGCGCCGGACGCATGCCCGACCCCCCCGAGCTGCGCCTCGCCTGCCTCCAGGCCCTCACCCCCCCCATCCTCCGGGGGCGGCGCCTCGTCATCACCGCAGGCCCCACCGCCGAGCCCATCGACCCCGTCCGCTTCCTCACCAACCGCTCCTCCGGCAAGATGGGCTACGCCATCGCCCAGGCCGCCGCCCTCGCGGGCGCGCAGGTCACCCTCGTCTCCGGACCCACCGCCCTCACCGCCCCCTGGGGCGTCCAGCGCGTCGCCGTCGAGAGCGCCCGCGAGATGCGCGACGCCGTCTTCGCCCACGCCCTCCAGCCCGGCGCGCAGGCCCACGCCGTCATCAAGGCCGCCGCCGTCGCGGACTACCGACCCCAGCACGTCGCAGACCAGAAGATCAAGAAGACCCCCGGACCCATGTCCCTCCCCCTGGAGCGCAACCCCGACATCCTCGGAGAGCTCTGCGACCTCCCTGCACCCCAGCGCCCCCTCCTCGTCGGCTTCGCCGCAGAGACACAGGACGTCGAGCGCCTCGCCGCCGAGAAGCTCCAGCGCAAGCCCGTCGATCTCCTCGTCGCCAACCGCGTCTCCGGCCCCGACTCCGCCTTCGGCGCAGACACCTCCTCCGTCCTCTTCCTCACCCCGCGCGAGTCCCTCGGCTGGTTCGGCCCCGCCCCCAAAGAGACCACCGCCGCCGAGATCGTCCGGCGCGTCGCCCTCCTCCTCGACGCCCGCCCTGCTGGAGACGACGCCCCATGACACTGGCGCAGAAGAGCACGCTGGACCCCGATGCGCGCAAACGCGCCATCGCGCGCATCGCCCGCGACCTCCACGCCCACCTCACCTTCCAGGCCGAGCTGGGCGCCTCCGGCCTCCCCCCTGAAGACCCCGACACCCTCAAGGCCGGCCAGGACTACCTCCAGCGACGACGCCTGGAGCACGAGCGACGCGCCCTCCAGGCCCTCCGCGGCCCCGCCGAAGCCCCCCCGCGCCAGCCCCCCGCACCCCAGCGCACCCCAGCCCCTCAGCCTGCCCCCGCCGCGACGACCGCGCCGGCTCCCGCCGCCAGCCTGGAGGGCGCACCGCCCTCCGCAGTCGCCGCCGCCCTCCAGGCCGCCATCGCCACCCCGCCGCCGCCCGCCGCAGGCGGCGACAGCCCCTACAAGCTCGTCGGACGCCTCGGCACCGCGCGCCGGGATCGCAAGCCCGCTCCTACCCCGGCTCCGACCACCGCCCCAGCGCCGACCGCAGCCCCGGCGACGCCCCAGCCTCCCGCGCCCCGCGCCCCGCGCTCCACCGCCGAGCGCCTCCAGGCCGCCCGCGTCCAGGGCGCCAGCTGCGAGCGCTGCGGACTCTGCGCCCACCGCGTCACCTCCGTCTTCGGCGTCGGCAGCCCCAAAGCCGATCTGGTCTTCATCGGAGAGACCCCCAGCGCCGAGGACGAGCGACGCGGCGAGCCCTTCTCCGACGAGGCCGGTCAGCTCCTCGACCGCATGATCACCGCCATGCGCCTCCGGCGCGAGGACGTCTACCTCTGCAACCTCGTCCTCTGCCGACCCCCGGACGGGCGCAACCCAAGCGACGAGGAGATCGCCAGCTGCGCCCTCTACCTCGACGCCCAGCTCCGCCTCCTCAAGCCCCGGGTCATCGTCACCCTCGGACCCCTCGCCGCCCGCGCCCTCCTCAAGTCCGATCCGCCGCTCGGCGCCTGGAGCGCCTGGGGCGACACCCCCGTGATGCCCACCGTACACCCCCGCGCCATCCTCGACGACAGCCGCCACAAGCGCGCCGCCTGGGAGGCCCTCCAGAGCGTCATGGCGCGCCTCCAGCGTCGCCCCTGAGCCCCCCATGATCGAGCGCGACCCCACCACCGAGCCCGCCGGAGAGCTGGTCGCCGCACGCACCTGCGCCGATCTCCTCCTCTGGCTCGACGGCGACGACAACGCCGAACGCTACGATCAAGCCGCCGAGCGCCTCCTCAACTGGAAGGGCAAGCGCCTCCGCGACGCCCTCCACCCCGAGGCCGATCACCTCCTCGCCCAGCGCCTCGACACCCTCACCGCCCAGGCCCCCCTCCCCTACCTCCAGCGCCTCCCCGCCGTCGCGGGCCTCGTCCTCAACGCCAGCGCCCTCGACCGCTTCATCCGCCGCTGGCTGGAGCTGGCCCCCGAGGACACCACCTTCCGCCTCGCCAGGCTCCGCGCCCTCGACCTCCTCATCGGCCTCCTCCCCCAGCGCGGCGACCGCGAGATCGCCCCCGTCGCCCGCCTCCTCCTTCACCACCGCGCCGTCCTCGCCGTGGACCCCCCGGGCCCCGACGGCGCCCCGCCCCACATCCACCACGACGCCCTCCTCGCGGATCACCTCTACCAACACCACGGGCGCCACGAGCCCGCCGCCGCCGAGCTGCGCCGCTGGTTCGTCCGCAACGCCGAGCACCCCTGGACCGGACGCCTCCGCGTCCTCCGCACCGCCGTCCTCCTCGATCACCTCGACGTCGCCCGCGCCCTCATCCTCGCCTCGGCCCGCTCCCCCCTCACCGCCAACACCCCGCCCGGCCTCGCGGAGCTGGCCACCCGCCTCGTCGTCGAGCGCCTCAACGACGCGCACACCGACCTCCTCCTCGACCTCGCCAACGCCCTCGCCGCGCCCCTCCGGCGCGCCGCACCCCTCCCCCTCGACGCCGCACGCTGGCTCGTCGAGCTGCGCCGCCGCGCCGCGCGCCCCGGCGGCGAGCCCGCTGTCAACGCCCACCGCGCCATCCAGCACCGCGCCCCCGCCAGCCTCGACCTCCAGGCCCTCCCCCCCGAGATCGCCCAGGCCCTCGCGCCGCTCCTCACCCCACCCACCCCCTGAGCCGCCATGACTCGACGCCTCCACCACGCCGCGCTCCTCGCCGCCCTCACCTGGGCCGCCGCCTGCGCCTCCACCACGCCCACCCCCCAGACCACCCCGCCCGACGCCGCCACACCCCAGGACGACCCCGCCACACCGCCACCGCAGCGCTCACGCCTCATCGCCGCCCCGCCCGAAGAGGCCGCCGAGGTCGATGAGGTCGAGCGCATCGCCCAGGACTACACCCGCCGCGTCGAGGCCCTCTTCAACGCACGCCAGGACGAGATCAACGCCTGCTACCTCCGCGAGCTCAAGCGCGACCCCCGCCTCCAGGGCGCCTTCGTCGTCGAGTTCACCGTCCTCTCCGGCGGACGCATCGGACAAGGCCCGCGCACCTCCCAGGACTCCCTCCGCTCCAAGGCCGTCGAGGCGTGCATCTTCGACCTCCTCCGCGCCATCACCTACCCCGAGCCCTACAACGGCGAGTACGCCAACATCAAGCGCGCCTTCACCTTCGGCGCCTTCTGATTGCTGCACCGCAGCATAAATCATGCTGCACCGCAGCACAGGTTGCGCTGCACCGCAGCACAGCAGCGCCAAGCCGCTGAGATTACGGGCGCTTGCCACCGGCCCCCCCGTGACGGCAACCCCCTCGGCGCCGTAACCTCCTGCTCGCTGCGCTCTCAGGAGGAACGGCCCCGGCTCCCCCCGTGACGGGGGAGCACCGACCTCGCTCGCTGCGCTCGCTCGCCA
>CAUJGC010000484.1 GCA_963169075.1 Myxococcota bacterium | reverse complement strand
ACGCAGCCGGGGGGGTTGCCGTCCCGGGGGGGACCGGCGCCGTTCGTCCAATCCCGCAGGGTTGGACGGTACGGCCCCGGGGGGGTCGGCAGCACCCGCAGGAGGTAGGCGCGGTTGGTCTCGTTGAAGTGGGGGACGGCGTAGCCGCCCAGCTCGGCGCGCTCTCCGAAGGGGCGGTTGATGCCCTCATCCATGATGGAGCCCTCCTCGTCGGAGGGGTTGTGGTAGCGGGTGGTGGGCTCGATCTCGTCCTCGGGGAAGTAGGCGAGGCCGAGGGAGTGGCCGACCTCATGGGCGAGGGAGTCGCCTGCGATGCTGCCGAGGACGCGGATGGCCTCTGCGATGGCGTCCTGGCGGGGGCCCTGGGGCCACTCGTCGCCCTGGACGGGGCTGCCGCCCAGCTCGGGGGCGAAGGGGGAGAAGGTCTGATCGAAGACGGGGTCGGTGGTGGGCTGCTCGGGGTGGAGGGTGGGGGAGAAGTTGAGGAAGGACTCGACGAAGACGCCGCCGAAGCTGAGGTAGCCCTGCTCGCGAGCGCCGGCGTTCTGACCGCCCACGATGTCGTCGAGGCGGAGGTTGCCGACGTCCTTGCCCTCGGTGTTGTCCAGGCCGAAGAGGCCGACGCCGTTGGGATCGGGGCCGCCGACCTCGATGATGCTGTACTCGACGAAGTCGGCGGGGCGCTCGTCGGAGAAGGTGACGCCGACGCCCTCGTAGTCGCGGCGGACGACCTCCAGGACGCGCGCGCGGACCTCGGGCTCGACGTTGCGGAGGCCGAAGCGCTCCAGGCCGGTGCCGAAGGTGGGGAGGAACTTGATGAAGACGTACTGGTGGGGTGCGGTGATGGTGATCATGCCGCGCCAGGGGACGCCCTGGGTGAGGCGGCCGCCCTCGACGAGCACGGGGGTGACGGTGCCGACGAAGTCGCCCGGGGTGGCGGCGATGCCGGTGAGGGCGGGGAGGCCGTCGGGGCCCTCGGCGCGCTCGGTGCGGAGGGCGACGCGGGCCTCGGTGTAGGAGGCCACATCATCGGGGGCGACCAGGGCGGCGCGGTCGCCGCTGAGGTCGAGGGTGTCGCCGTTGGCGGTGACGAGCTGCCCGTCGAGCTGGAAGAACATGGAGATGCCATGCTCGGGGTCGGGGGGCACGAAGCCGCGGCCCAGCACGGTGAAGACCTGACCGCGCCCGGCGCGGGCCGGATCCAGCAGGTCGATCTCGGTCGCCAGGACGTCCAAGGCGAGGGGCTGCGGCATGGTGCCCGCCTCGGGGGCGGCGAGGGGTGCGTTGTAGAGCCAGACCGAGCAGTCGCAGACGCCAGGCTCGACGCCGAGGTCGCGGGCAGGCCAGCGGACGGCGCCGCGGGTGCGGACGTCTCCGACCAGCTCGACGGGGAGGGTGGCGTCCACCGCGCGCCGACCCGTCGCCGTCACCAGCTCCCCCTGGACCCGCACGGCGCTCGTGCCCTCGCCGGGGCGAAGGAGCCCCTCGGCGTCGAACTCGATCACCTGGTTGAGGTAGACCTCCAGGGCGCTGGGCGGCGTCCAGGCGGGGGTCAGCCCCTCGCGGAAGCGGATGGAGGCCCCCTCCAGGGCGCCCTCGCCGCGGAGCGACTCCCCGACGTCTGCGACGATCACGCGCACGGCGCCGGTGAAGGCGACCTCCCCCTGGAGGTCCAGGCGGAGCGAGAGCGCGTCCCAGGGCACCTCGACCCGGAGCCCGGCGCCCTCCTGGCGGAGCGTGGCCTCCAGCTCGGCGCGGGCTGGCGCGCCGCCAAGCTCCCCCTCCAGCACGACCGTCGCCCCGGTGGGGCGCAGCAGGTTCCCGCCGGAGACGTCCAGGAGGAGTGAGCCGCCTGCGACCACCGTCGCGTCGACCAACGCCACCTCCAGCGGCAGCACCTCCACAGCAGGCGCCGAGGGCGCGGGTGACGCCGCGTCACCGCACGCGCCGAGCGCGCTCCCCAACATCAGGCACACGATCCAGGCTCGCCTCACGCCACACCTCCGCGCTCTCCCCCCGTCCCGACGGCATCATAGGAGGTGGCCTGGAGGCGCGCAAGGCGCTCCGCTAGCGCCGCGCTACCCACCCAAGCGCCGCCAGGAGCCCCAGGAGGAGGCTGGCGGGGGTCGTGGCCTGCGGCGTGGCGCTGCATCCGCCGCCGCTGACCTGCCCGGCGCCCGCAGGCGGCGCGCCGCCCTCCGGTTCGGCGCCCGCGTCGGGGCGCTCGCCGTCGAAGACACCGCCGTCGGCGCCCGCGTCGGGGGCCTCCTCATCTGGCGGGGCAGGCTCGGAGACGCAGCGCGCGCCCTGAGCGTCCTCCTCGCAGCGGGCCCCTTCGCCTTCGCAGACCTCCTCGACCCAATCGCCGCCCAGGCAGACGCGGGCGATGTCGCCCGCGCACAGCGCCTCGCCTTCGACGCACGTCGGCGCGGGCTCCTCCCCGGCGGGCTCGCCGGTGCAGTAGTAGCCCGTCTCCTCATCCACCAGGCCGCAGCCCAGGCCGCGCTCAGCGCAGTCCACCTGGACGAGGCGGTTGCGATCACAGTAGGAGGCCACATCGCCATCGCAGCGCCCGTAGTAGGTCAGATCGCCGCAGGTGCAGGTGTAGCCGACGCGGTTGTTGACGAAGTCGCAGGTCGTCCCGAGGGCCTTGCAGTCCCGCTGGCGAAGCTGCCCGTCCTGGCACCACTCCGCCACGTCCTCGGCGGTGCACTGCCCCAGGAAGTCGAGCCCCTGGCAGGGGTCGGGGGGCGTCTCGCCCCGGGCCACCGCGTCGATCCAGGGCTGGAGCGTGTCCAGGCGCACCATGTGGTCGCGGCCCACGCAGCTCGGATCCCCCCAGGACTCCACCGCCAGCACCCGCGGCGCCCCGTCCGGGTCCATCCACATCACCGGACCGCCCGAGTCCCCGAAGCAGATGCCCTGCTGACCGTTGCCGTTGACGACGATCTCGGCCTCGGAGACGCGCTCCAGCTCGACGCGGGCGAAGTAGCGGCCGGTGCGGTTGCGGTCGTAGGTCTCTCCGTAGCCAGCGGCCTCCACGTCCTGCCCCTCGTCCTCATCCACGAGGGCGCGGGTGTTGTAGGCGATGGGCACCAGCTCGGGGACCTGCTCCGTCAAGGGCCGCTCCAGCAGCAGGAGCGTCACATCCAGGCTGGGGTGCTCGACCTTCTGGCGCACGCCCACATAGCCCGCCGGATCGGTGGGGAGGAGCCCCACGCCGAAGCCCAGCTCGCTGGGGCGCGCCCCCTGGGTGCAGTGCGCCGCTGTGACGACCAGATCGGGGGCGATGGCGGTCCCCGTACAGAAGTTGCGGCTGACCCGCTGGCCGTCGTAGAGCCAGCCGATCGCCAGCTTCTGCCCTTCGCTCAAGGTGAGCACCTGAGGCTCGCGCGTCCCGTTCCGGATCGCCTGCTCGACCTGGATCGGGATCATGGCGGGCTCGGGAGGCGGCCCCGCCGCCTGCTCACACGCCACCAGAGCGAGCGAGGACACAGCGACAAGCAGCGCGACAAGCAGACGAGGCTTCATAGGACACAAGCTCCAACGCGACGAACCCTGCCGGGGCGACAGGAAAGTGACGCCCCGCGATCACACGCGGCTGGAGAAGCATAAAGCGCGCCACCTCAAGGCGCTGGACACCCCAGCACCGCCACCTCGCGCGGGACGCGGTAGCCTCCCTCGCAGGACTCCAGGACGCCCCGAAGCCCCTGACGGCGCAGCCGCGCGATGGCCTGATGCAGCCGGTTGGCGGCGGCGTCGGGCAGGATCTGCTCGTCGGGCCACCCCGCGCTCACCAGCGCCTCCACGCCGACCGCGCCCGCGTCGCCCCTCAGCCGCGCCTCGACCAGCGCGTTGAAGACCCGCGCCAGCGTCGGGTTGCCCTCCAGGCGCACCCACTCCCCGCCGGGCAGCCGCCAGGCGTCCGCGCTCACCGCCACCACGCCGCGCGCCGACGGGTCCAGCGCCGCAGCCCAGGCGCGCTCGCGCACCCCCACCGGCGCCGCCGCCAGCAAGCGCCGGACGCTGGCACGCATCCCCCGCGAGAGCCGCCACGCCGGCTGCGGCTCGCCGGGGAGCCCCCAGAGCGGAGGCTCCGGCCGCAGCGCCCGGACCAGCGTCTCCTCCACCTCCGCCGCCTCGCCTCGACCCAGGAGACACGCCACCGTCGCCGCGTCCAGCTCCACGCCGAGGCGGAAGCGCGGGTGCTGGATCGCCACCTGAAGCTCGCCCTGGCGCGCGATGAACCGCTCCGCCTCAGCGGCCTCGCCGCGGTGCGCCGCCAGGATCCCCTGGAGCCCGACCCAGAGCGCCTCCTGCGCCGGGAGGATCCCCACCTGCGCCAACGCAAGCCCCTCCCGCAGCGCCTCCCCCGCCAGGACGACCTCGCCGCAGTCCAGCGCCAGCACCGCGAGATCCTGCAGCGCGAAGGAGAGCATCCGCGGGATGGCCAGCTTGCGGCGCAGCATCACCGCCGTCCGCATCCGCTCCAGCGCCTCCCCCGCGTCGCGCCAGGTGAAGCGCTCGCGCCACGCCTGAAAGATGCACAGGTCCGCCTGCGCCCCCGGGCTCTGCTCCAACGAGAGCGCGGACGCCTCCTCCAGCAGCCGATCCGTGTCGGGCGCGTCCAGCAGGAGCCCCGTCGCCGCCAGCGTCCGCACAAACTGGGCCTCCAGCGTCCGGAAGCGCTTGCGCCGGCAGCGCACCAGCCCCTCCAGCGCCCGCGCCCGCGACGCCTCGATCATCCCCAGGTTCATCAGGAAGAGCGAGAGGTTCCCGGCCTCGGTCACATAGGCGTACTCGGCCTCGGCGGCGTCCAGGAGCACCATCGCGTGCTCGGCGCGGCGGATCACCTCCTCCGTGCTCCCGCTCTCCAGCGCCAGCCACGCCTGCACGATGAGCACCTGGCCCAGCGCCGCCTCGTCCGGGGCACGCTGGGCCGCCTCCAGCGCCCGCTCCAGCGCCAGGTGGGCCGCGTCCATCTGGCGACGCCCCCAGCGCTCGATCGCCTCGCACCGCCACGCCAGCGCCACGACGCACGGATCCGCGCACGCCTCGACCGCCGCCAACACCCCCTCCAGCGCCTCGATCCGCGCGCTCCGCTGGCCGCGAGCCCGGTAGAGGTGCCACTGCGCCACATGCACCCGCACCCGGCGCGCGTCCCCCGCGCGCCCACCCACCAGGCGCGCGGCGATCTCCAGCGCGCGCCCGACCCCCGACGCCGCCCCCAGGAAGCGCTCCACCAGCTCCAGCCCCAGCGCCGCGTCCGCGGCGGCGTCCTGCACCGCCTCATCTCCCGCCTCGCCGCGCCGCTCGGCCTCCTCCGCCACCCCCATCAGGTGCTCGCGCATCCCCGCCAGCGCGTCCAGCGGCTCGCACCCCGTCGTGCGCTCGACCCGCCGGGTCAGCTCCCGCGACAGCTCGCCAAAGTAGAGGATGTAGCGCCGCTGCGCCGACGCGCGCGCCCCGCTCTCCGGCACAGACGCCGCGAAGGCGCGCACGCTCGCCAGGAGCCGGAAGGTGCTCACCTCCCCCTGACGCACGATCTCCACCAGCGAGGCCTCATGAAGCCGGTGCAGCGCCTCCAGCGCCCCCGCACCCAGCACCGCCTCCGCAGCCTCCAGCGAGAACGCCCCCCGAAACACCGCGCAGGCCTCCAGCGCCGCCTGATCCTCCGGCGCCAGGAGGTGCCACGCCGCCTGCATCCCCGCGCGCAACCCCGCGCCCTGAGCTGGTCTGTCCAGAACATCCAGAATGTGCCCGACACGACAGACCAGCTCCTGCGGCGTCACCACCCCAAGCCGCGCGCCGGCCAGCGAGAGCGCCAGCGCGTGACCGTCCAGGCAGCGCGCCAGCGCCTCCAGCTCGCCGCGCTCCCAGCGGGCGGCGGGGGCGGCCCGCCGCCCCGCCGCCCGCAGCAGCTCCACCGCGTCCTCACCGACCAGCGCCCCCACCTCCACCCGAGGCACCTCCAGACCGCTCCGGCGCTGCGTCGTCACCACCCAGCGCGTCTCGCCGCTGGACGTGATCCAGCCCTGGACCGCCTCCAGAGACTCCGCCTCCAGCTGCTCCAGGTTGTCCAGGACCACCAGCGCAGGGACGTTCGCCTCCAGCCAGCGCGCCACCTGCGCCGCGCGCTCCCCCACATCCTGGTGCGCCGCGCCGCTCAAGCCCAGCGCGTCCATGACCGCGTCCACCACCTCCACCAGCCGCGACGCGTGCTGGAGATCCACGCTCCACACCCGGAGGCTCCGCCAGCGCGACGCCCGCACCTCCGCAAACTCCAGCGCCAGCCGCGTCTTCCCCGAGCCCGGCGGACCCACCAGCGCGATCCCCGCCTCCTCGCTGGACCACCACGCCTCCAGCGCCTCCAGCTCCGCGCGACGCCCCACCAGCGCCTCCGCAGGCGGGCTCAGGTGACCCTGAACCCGACCCTCCTCCTCCACAACAGCCAGGCGAACCCCCATCTCCACCCTCCATGTCAGGCTGTGTCAGCCGCACGTCAGCCCGCGCTGCGCTACCTTCTCTCCAACGACGGTGCCACCGTCTGGAGGAGAGCAACCTACACAACCCATGTGTCCTCCACGCCCCAAGCGGCGACCATCAGGAGTGTATCATGACAAGCGCCTGGCTCCCACGACTTCTCATCCCCAGCCTCAGCCTCGGCCTCGGCGTCCTCATCCTCGCCTGCGGCCCCGCCGAAGAGAGCGGCGCCTGCGATCCCGAGCTGGATGACCAGTGCGTCTGCGAGACCGAGAGCGGAGAGAGCTGCACCCCCGACAGCGACACCCTCTGCCTCTGCAACGTCCAGATCGGCGACGATCCCAACAACAGACCGACCAACAACCAGACCAATACAGAGAATAATCAACCCAACACCAACAACCAGCCTGGCACCAACAACAACCCGGGGACGAACAACCAGCCAGGCACGAACAACAACCCGGGGACCAACAACAACCCGAGCACCAACAACAACCCGGGGACCAACAACAACCCGGGGACCAACAACAACCCGGGGACCAATAACAACCCGGGCACCAACAATCAGCCGGGCAACAACCAGCCGGGCAACAACAACCCTGTGGAGTCTCCTGCGCTGATCCTGCGCGGGTTCAACGCGCGGGACATCGCGCCAGGGTCTACCTACACCCAGACGGAGCTGAACGGTATCCCGCTCTTCAGCATGGGGGTGGGGACGGTGAGCGCCGTGAACACGTCGGAGGCGCCGGTGACGTTGAACCGGATCGAGCTGCGCCCGCAGGGCCGGACCCTGAGCGATGAGTGGGTGCTCAACGCGCCGCGCAGCACCGAGCTGAACCCCCTGGTCATCGAGGACGAGGTGATCGCGCCCGGCCAGGGCCTCGACTTCGGGCTCTTCTTCTACCCGCAGGAGTATGGGATCCGGTCGGTGGAGGTGACGCTGGTCTACAACGGGGATCAGCAGGTGCGCTTCATCATGGAGGGGCGCGGTCGGGACAACGGGCGGCTCTTCGGTGAGGAGGGCAGCATCGCGACGCTGGAGCGGATCTGGGGCAACGCAGCCGACGGCGACATGCTGATCGGGGGCACGGTGAACGACGCGGCGGGGAACATCTTCATCAGCGCCAACGTCAACGAGTGGCTCGACGGGTTCTCGGAGAACATCGCGCTGGCGAAGCTCGACAAAGACGGCGCGCTGCTCTGGGCGCGGGAGTGGGACGAGGACTTCGAGCAGCTCGCGCCGGACCCGGGGCAGAACGGCGAGTCGGGCGGCGGCGCCGACTCCATCGCCATCGACGCCAACGGGGACATCTACCTGGTGGGGCGGCGCTCGCAGTCGCGCTTCAACAGCGTCTTCCAGACGCTCGTCATCAAGGTGAGCGGCGCCAGCGGCGAGGTGGTGTGGGCGAAGGGGTGGAGCCCGACGACGGCGGCGGAGCCGCCTCGGGCGGTGGACAGCTCCACGGGCTATGGCGTGGCGGTGATGGGGGATCGGCTCCTGGTGACGGGCGTGACGGCGGGGGATCAGCACGTGCTGCTCCTGGCGATGAGCGCGGAGGACGGCTCCATCCTCTACAACAAGGCCATCGAGCTGACGCCGGGCCAGAACGACCGCGGCTACACCGTCGCGCCGGACGGCCAGGGCGGCGCCTACATCGGCGGGCTGGCGGCGGACACGGGCTTCTTGCTGCATGTGAGCGGGGTGGACGGGTCCGACCCGACGCTGGACTGGGCGCACCGGCTGGATCTGGGCCGCGGCTCCAACGTGTGCAGCATGGACGTGGACGACGCGGGGAACGCCTACCTGGGGCTGGATCGTCGCGGCGCCCGGACCTTCTTCAGCGCGGCGCGCTTCGGGCTGGACGGGGCGCTGGACTGGGCGAAGACCTGGGATGAGGCGAACCAGAACGACAACAACAACGTCCACGTCCTCCGCCTCCACGGCGACGCGGCCTACGTCGGCGGGCGCATCGCCCTCCAGCCCTTCGACACCACCGCCGGGGAGGGCTTTGTGATGAAGCTGGCCCAGGAGGACGGCGCCTACGCCTGGGGCACGTTCTACTACACGGGCAAGGGGGTCGAGGAGGTGGCGGAGCACCGCGTCAAGGGCCTGACCTTCTATGACGGCGCGCTCCAGACCTTGATGGCCTCCTACACGGGGCCGCTGAACTTCGGCCACTACTGGGGCCACTGGTACACCGCGACGGACGCGTTCGACGCGGACCCGGTGGGTGACGGCGCGGTGCGCATGAGCGACTACCCGCTGATGGCCTCCCCCATCGCCGCCGCGGCGCTGATGGACGCCCCCAACGGCACCGCCCACGACATCGACGCGTCCGCGATCTGGGTCACCCCGCCCGCGACGATGAGCGTGGAGCCGCTGCGCAGCCGCGAGGGCGACGGCGGCGAGGGCGCCGCGACGCTGAGCGTGTTCCCGCTGCCTTGATGGCTCCCTGACCCTCCCCGGTCCAGGCCGGGGAGGGGCCCTTGGGGCGTCGAGCTTGAGGCTGGGGCCTGTTCTCACCACGCCGTGCAGAGACCCGACCCGAGGCATCGTGCCTCACCCTGCACGTCTGGCGTACCCCACGGCAAGCTCCACGCCCCAAGGGCGGGAAAAGACGGGGTCCAGGGG
>CAUJGC010000483.1 GCA_963169075.1 Myxococcota bacterium | reverse complement strand
GCGGCGGCGTGGATGCTCAGGAGGCGCTGAGGTGTTGAGGTGATGGGGCAATGCTTGTGGGGTGGGGTGGGGTGGTGTAGAGTGGAGGAATCAAGGGCCCTCCGGCGGGCGCGCGCCTCAGCGCGGCGTCGGCCCCGAGCAACGCGGCGTCTCGATGAGCAATTTGGAGCAAGGGACCAGGACGACCCCACAAGATGAGCTGATCGGGCAGCTGGTGGCGGGGAAGTACCGCGTCCTCCAGATGCTGGCTCACGGCGGGATGGGTCGTGTCTACAAGGGGATACAGGAGCCGCTGGGGCGCCCGGTGGCGGTGAAGGTCATGGCGCCGCTCTCGGCGCGCGAGGACCGGGCGGCGGTGTATCAGGGGCGCTTCTTCCGGGAGGCGAGCATCTGCAGCCGCCTCTCCCACCCGAACACCGTGGTGATCCACGACTACGGGGTGCAGGAGGACGGGACCTACTACCTGGTGATGGAGTACCTGGAGGGGCGGACGCTGCGCCAGGCGATCCTCCAGGACGGCCCCTTTGACGCGCAGCGGATGGTGCACGTGGCGCGTCAGATCAGCGGCTCGCTGATGGACGCGCACCAGGCGGGGGTGATCCACCGGGATCTGAAGCCGCCGAACGTGCTCATGGTGCCTCGCGGCGGCGATCCCGACTTCGTGAAGGTGGTGGACTTCGGGCTGGTCAAGGCGCTGGACGCAGGCGGCGACGACGGGGAGGAGCTGACCGGCGAGGGCGTTTTTGTGGGGAGCCCGGTGTATATGGCGCCGGAGCAGTTCTTTGAGCGCCAGACGGATCAGCGCAGCGAGATCTACGCTCTGGGCGTCATCATGTACGAGATGCTGGTCGGCCAGCCGCCCTTCCCGCGTCAGGGGACGACGACGACCCAGGACGTGATCGTGCAGCACATGAGCCGCCCGGTGCCGTCGCTGGCGGAGGCGTGTCGGCACCACGTGGTGCCGCCCCAGATCGAGGCGCTGGTCCTGCGCTGCCTGGCGAAGCGCCCCGACGAGCGCCCGCAGTCGATGGAGGAGGTGCACGAGATCCTGCACAACTTCGAGATCTCGATCCTCTCCGGGCGGATGGGGCAGATGACGCGGGAGTCCTCCTCGGGGCTGCCCTCCTACGCGCGCGGCTACACGGGGGAGCGGGGCGGGGAGTACTCGGGGGACTTCGGCCCCGAGGCGACCCCGCCGCAGTCCATGCACATGACCGGGGATCGCTCGCTCCCGCGCGGGATGATGGTCGCGCCGCCCTACGAGCGCCCCTCGCGGGAGTGGCCCTCCCGCGAGCTGAGCGCCGAGATGATGCAGCAGCCGCCGCCCGCCCGCGCGGGGCTCTGGATCATGCTCGGGGTGGGGCTCGGGGTGCTGATCCTGGCCGTGGGCCTGGTGGCGTGGTGGGTGGGGCAGGCGGGCAACAACGCCCAGGGCGGCGGCGCGAGCGCCGGGACCGCCCCGGCCGCGACCGCCTCCCCGGAGGCGGCGCCGATGGTGCGCCTGCGCTTCCAGTCCAAGCCCTCCGGGGCGACGGTGCGGCTCGGGGAGCGCATCCTGGGCGAGACGCCGCTGGATCTCCAGCTCCCGATGGAGTCCATGGGCGAGGGCACCGCGCGCTTCGTGCTGGAGCGCGAGGGGTATGTCCCCCGGACGCTGACGGTGACGCCGGTGCCCGGCGGGGAGCACCGCCTGGAGGCGGAGCTTCAGGCCGAGGGCGCCGGGGAGCAGGCGCCGCCGACGAGCGCGGCGGTCGAGGAGACGCCGACGCGGCGCGGTGCGGCCCCGACGCGGCGCGGCGGGCGGCCTCCAGGCGGAAACAAGGCTGGCGACGGTGGCGGGAAGGGCGGCGGTGGCGGCTCCTCTCCGATGGACATCAAGATGGAGCGCTAGGATGCGGCGAGGACTCGGACGCGGGGCGGTGCCGCGCATGCTGGTGGCGTTGCTCTGCGCAGGCGTGGGCGTGGTGTGGGGGGCGGCCCCAGCGGCGGCCCAGGAGGCGACGGACGTCGCAGACGAGGCCGAGGCCCAGTTCCTCCTGGGGAACGAGGCGTATCGGGGCGGCGACTTCCTGAAGGCGCTCTCGCACTACTTCGCGTCGAATCGCCTGGCGCGCAACCGGAACGTGCTCTTCAACATCGCGCGTTGCTACGAGCAGCTCAAGCGCTACGTCGAGGCCTACCGCTACTACCAGCTCTACGCCGAGGGCGCGCAGACCGCCGAGGAGCGGAGCGCGGTCGATGGGGCGCTCAAGCGCGTGGCCCCCAACGTGGCGCTGCTGGAGGTGAAGAGCGACCCCGAGGGCGCGACGCTCTACCTGAACCGCAAGGATCTGGGGGGTTACGGCTCCACGCCGCGTCAGCTGGCGGTGGCCCCCGGCGAGTACACCGTGATCCTGGAGCGCCCCGGCTTCAAGCCGCAGGAGCGCAAGGGGGTGCGCCTGAAGGTGGGCGAGCAGACCTCGGTCGAGGTCGGCATGGAGCGGATCCTGGGTGAGGTGGAGATCACCGGGGAGCCGGAGGGGGCGCAGCTGCGCATCCTGGACCCCAGCGGGACGGTGGTGGGGGTGCTGCCGGGCACCTTCAAGGTGTCCCCCGGGCGCCACAGCATGGAGGTCACCCAGGAGGGCTACGTCCCCCAGGAGGTGACCATCGAGGTCGAGGCCGGCCAGCGGCGCCCGGTGGAGGTCCGGCTGGAGCGCCAGGCGGGGACGCTGGTGGTGCAGTCGGACGAGCCCGACGCGCTGATCCTGGTGGATGGTCGTCCGGCGGGCTTCACGCCCTCGGTGCTGGACCGGGTGCCCGCGGGGCGTCACGAGGTGACGGTGCAGCTCTCGGGCTTCCGCCCCTACACCGCCGAGGTGGTGGTGGCGCCGGATGAGCGCGTCCTCGTGGACGCGAAGCTGGTGGTGTCGGAGGAGGTCGAGGCGGCGTCGAAGACCTCCGAGTCGGTGGTGAAGGCGCCTGCCTCGGTCACGCTGATCAGCGAGCGCGAGATCGAGAGCCTGGGCTTTGTGAACGTGAACGACGCGCTGGAGGGGGTCCGCGGCTTCTTCTCCAGCGACGACGGCACCTACCTCTCGCCCGGGATGCGCGGGTACAGCCCCTTCGGCCAGTACGGGAACCGCGTGCTGGTGCTGATGGACGGCCACACGCTCAACGACGACTGGATCGGCTCGTCGTACATCGGCTTCGATCTCTTGAGCGACATCCGCTCGCTGGAGCGCCTGGAGGTGGTCCGCGGGCCGGTGTCGGCGCTCTACGGCACGGGCGCGTTCTTCGGGGTCGTGAACCTCGCGACGCCGGATGCGACCCCTCGCGCGCCCGAGGTGCGGGCGGGGCTCTCGATGGTCGGTGAGGCGGCGGTCGGGGCGCGGGTCCACGGCGAGGCGCCGCTGGGCGAGGACGGCGGGGTGTGGCTCCACGGCGGCGGGGTGCTTGGGCAGGGGCGCCCCTTCGTCTCGCCTGCGCACGCGGGCTCGCCGGAGGCGCCCACGGGGCGCGTGGAGGCCGCCGGGGAGTTTGACGTGGCCTCGCTCTCGGGGAAGGTGCGGCTGGGGGATGTGACCCTTCAGGGCTACTTCAACCAGCGGGACAAGCAGATCCCCACCGGCGCCTTCGAGTCGATCCTGGGCGATCCGCGGTCGCGCTCCTTCGACCGCCGCGCCTTCGGCGAGGCGCGCGGAGAGCATCGCTTCGGGGAGTCCGTCGAGGGCTGCGCCCGCGCCTACTACGACCACTACAAGTACAAGGGCAACTTCGCCTACGCCGACGCCGAGACCGGCGTGACCGAGGAGACCTTCACCGGCCACTGGGCCGGCGCCGAGGCCCGCGGGACGCTGCGCCTCTGGCCCGGCGGGCGCTGGGTGCTGGGCTCGGACGTGCAGCGCCACTTCGTGAACGAGGCGCGGGGTCGCTACGGCGACGCGGCGCAGACGCCCTATCTTGACGCCGACCACCCCTACACCCAGCTCTCGGCCTACACGCTGCTGACGCAGGAGCTTGGGAGCGCGGTGACCTTCTCGGGGGCGGTGCGCTTTGACGGCTGGTGGATCGCGGACCTGCCCGACAACGCGGGCGGCGTCGAGGATCGCTTCACCAGCTCCATCAGCCCTCGCCTGGCGTTGATCGTCCAGCCCACCCCGGCGGACACGATCAAGGTGATGGGGGGGCGCGCCTTCCGGGCGGCCTCCATCTACGAGCTGACCTACAGCGACGGCGGCCTGACCCAGGTGCCGAGCCCCGGCATCGATCCCGAGACGATCCTCACGGGGGAGCTGGAGTACTCCCGGCGCTTCCTGGAGTCCTACATCGCCACGGGCTCGTTCTTCACCAACCGCCTCTCCAACCTCATCGAGCAGGTCGGCTCGGGGGACCAGGCGGACCCGCTGATCTATGTCAACCAGAGCGAAGAGGTCTGGACCCTCGGCGCCGAGGCGGAGGTCCGCCGCGAGTTCCGCCGCGGCTGGATGATGTCGCTCCAGTACTCCTGGCAGCGCACCCGGATCGGGGAGCCGCTCTCGGGCGATCCCATCCCCAACTCCCCCGAGCACCTCGTCGGCGGGCGCCTGGTGGTCCCGGTCTACTCCCGCGCGCTGCGCCTGGGGAGCCGCGTCCTCGTGGACGGAGGCCGCCTGGATCGGCTGGGCGAGGAGACCGACCCGGCGGTGATCTGGGATCTGGCGCTCTCCGGCGAGGCGAACCTGCTGGGCTTGCGCTACTCGGCGGGCGTCCGCAACCTGCTGGACTGGCGCTACGATCAACCGCTGGGTGAGGACGTCCGCGATGTCACCCTCCCGCAGCGCGGCCGCTACTTTGTGGTGGATGTGAGCGTGGCGTTCTGACCCCCCCGGCTGCGTAAGCTCCTGCTCCGCTTCGCTTCGCAGGAGCAACGCAGCCGGTCCCCCCCGTGACGGCAACCCCCCCGGCTGCGTAAGCTCCTGCTCCGCTTCGCTTCGCAGGAGCAACGCAGCCGGTCCCCCCCGTGACGGGGGGACACCGACCTCCCTCGCTGC
>CAUJGC010000482.1 GCA_963169075.1 Myxococcota bacterium | reverse complement strand
TGGCGAGCGAGCGTAGCGAGGGAGGTCGGTGTCCCCCCGTCACGGGGGGGACCGGCTGCGTTCGTCCTGTGAAGCGTAGCGCAGCAGGACGTTACGCAGCCGGGGGGGTCTTGCCCCGCCCCGGCCCCGGTGTTACCTTGCTCCCTGTGCCGCACCCGGGCGCCTCGCGGCGCCCTCGCAGGGACCCCAGGACACACGAGGGAGAGACGAATGGCGATCACAATGACGTCGGCGGCGACCAGCCAGGTCCGGCATATGATGGCGAGCAATGACGTGAAGGGGCGCGTGGTGCGCCTCGGGGTGACTGCGGGCGGCTGCTCGGGGTACTCCTATGTGCTGGACATCGTGGAGACGATCCACCCCAACGACCGCGTCTTCGAGGCCGCGGGCGTGCGCCTGGTGTGCGATCCCCGCTCCTACCTCTATGTGAACGGCACCGAGCTGGACTTCGACGCGCTGGGCGGCGGGTTCAAGTTCAACAACCCCAACGTCAAGCGCTCCTGCGGCTGCGGGACCAGCTTCGCCGCCTGATCCCAGGAGGCGCCCTCCTCGCCGCCACACCTGGCGCCGATAAAAGGGTTGCGTCGGCTTGGGGCCGACATCCATAATGCAAACCCTGGGGCGCGCCGCGGGTGCGCGGCGCCACAACGGCGAGGAGGTGGAATGGAGGTCCAGTTCTGGGCTGCCACAGATGTGGGCCGGGTCCGCGAGCACAACGAGGACAACTTCCTCGTGGACAAGCGCCTGAGCCTCTTCATCGTCGCGGACGGGATGGGCGGCCACGCGGCGGGGGAGGTGGCGTCGGCGGTGGCGGTGCGCGCGATCCGCGAGGTGATCGCGAACAACCGGGGCATCCTCGACCGCCAGCGCGACGCGCCTGACGACCCGAAGGTCCGGCATGAGCTGCTCAAGCTCCTGGAGTACGCCGTGCAGGAGGCGTGCACGCGGATCTTCGACATGGCGCAGCAGAGCCCGGACAAGCGGGGCATGGGGACGACGTGCAGCCTGCTCCTGGTGGGCGGGCGGCGCTCCTTCATCGCGCACGTGGGGGACAGCCGGATCTACCGCCTCCGCGAAGGCCAGGTGCGCCAGATCACCGAGGATCACTCGCTGATCAACGAGATGATCCGCCAGGGGAAGCTCCAGGAGGGCGTGGAGCCCTCCAGCGTCCCCTACAAGAACGCCATCACCCGTGCGGTGGGCGTCTACGAGACGGTCGAGGTGGACACCTTCGAGTTCGAGAACCGGGACGGGGATCGGCTCCTGCTCTGCTCGGACGGGCTCTCGATGTACCTGGACCCCGAGCGTCTGGGGCGCTTCTTGAGCGGCGCCGGCGGGCCGGCGGATCGGGCGGAGCTGAAGGGGATCGTCGAGGAGCTGATCGCCTACGGCAACAGCCGCGGGGGCAAGGACAACATCACGGCGGTGCTGGTGGGGTTGAGCGGGGCGGACGAAGGCGCGTCGGCGGCGGATCGGGATCACCGCGCGACGCTGGAGACGCTGCGCGGGACGCCGCTCTTCCACTACCTGGCCTACGGCGAGCTTCAGCGGGTGCTCCAGGTGGCGCAGCGCCGCGCGCTCCACGAAGGCGAGGGGCTGCTCCGGGAGGGTGAGCCCGGCGAGGAGCTCTTCATCCTGCTGCGCGGGGAGTGCGTGGTGGAGCGGGCCGGTCAGGAGCTGGCGCGGCTGGGGCCCGGTCGGCACTTCGGGGAGATGGCGCTGGTGGATGACCAGCCGCGCTCGGCCTCGGTGCGGGCGACGCAGCCCGGCGTGGCGCTGGTGATCCGGCGGCCGGACTTCTACGAGCTGCTCCGCGAAGACTCCGCCCTGGCTGTAAAGTTATTGTGGAACTTCATCCAGACGCTCTCGGCGCGGCTGCGGGACAATATCGCGGTGTCCGCGATGCCTGCGCCTGCGCGCTCGGGCGGGCTCCGGGCGCCGACTGTGGCCGCAGACTGGGCGCTGGACGAGGCCGATCTGGAGGTCGTCGAGGAGGTGGAGCTAGAGCCCGAGGAGATCAGCGGGGTCAGCCCCACGGCGATCACGCCTGAGCAGGGCATCCCGCGGGTGCCGACGCGGCCTCGGAGCCTGAGCCTGAGCGGCAGCGGCTTCAACCCCGCCGTGGCGGCGACGCTGCCGCCTGCGCTGGGGATGCGCTCGCCCTTCGGCGCGCGGAGCGGCGAGGAGACGACCCCCCGGGCGCGCCTGGACCTGGAGAGCGCGACGGCGACGACGGAGCCGTCGCTGCCTGCGCTGCAACGCGACGAGCCCTCGGGGGAGTTCGCGGCGATCAAGCGCCACCGCCACCGCCCGCGCGGGCAGGAGGAGGAGTAGCGAGGTAGACCCCCCCGGGGCCGTAACGTCTGGCCTGCTCGGCCAGACGAACGGCCCCGGCCCCCCCGTGACGGGGGGGCACCGCCGCTGCGAACGACCTCGCTCGCTCAGCGACCCGTCGGTGTCCCCCCGTCACGGGGGGGACCGGCCCCGTTCGTCCTGTGAAGCGCAGCGGAGCAGGACGTTACGGGGCCGGGGGGGTCGGCAGGGTGGGGGCTCTTGCCAAATGGCGCGGGATGTACAACTTTAGGGCCCCTGACGCGGGCGCGCCGCGCTGCGTCGGCCCTGAGAGAACCCTACGCCTGGGAGAGCCCGCCATGGCTGAGATCCGCATCCGTCCCGAGAACGGGCACGTCGCCCGCACCATCCTTGACCCTGCCGAGCAGCTGTCCTTCCTGGAGGGGCACGGCCTGGGCTTTGAGCAGTGGGCCATCAGCAAGCTCGACGCGGCCGCAGCGACGGCCAGCGGCGACGCTCAGGGGCACATCCTCCAGACCTTCCACGACGAGATCGAGGCGCTCAAGGCCCGCTACGGCTACGTCCACGCCGACGTGATCGCGCTCACCCCCCAGACCCCCAACCTCGACGCCCTCCTGGCGCGCTTCGACAAGGAGCACTACCACGACGGGGACGAGGTGCGCTTCACGGTCAGCGGCCGCGGGATCTTCACCATCCACAGCGACAAGGACGACGCCGTCTTTGATGTGGAGGTGCAGCCCGGCGATCTCCTGATCGTCCCGGACGGGACCTGGCACTGGTTCGACCTCTGCGAGGATCGCCAGATCCAGTGCATCCGCCTCTTCACCGACACGAGCGGGTGGACCCCGCACTACAAGGCGTGACCCCCCCGGGGGCGTAAGCTCCGGGCTCTGGCCCGGAGCAACGCCCCCGGTCCCCCCCGTGACGGGGGGACACCGACGGGTCGCTGGC
>CAUJGC010000481.1 GCA_963169075.1 Myxococcota bacterium | reverse complement strand
AGGCGGGCGGCGAGCGAGCGACAGCGACCGACAGCGAGCGAGCGACAGTGACCGCTGGCGAGCGAGCGACAGTGACCGGTGGCGAGCGAGCGAGAGCGAGCGAGGTCGGTGCCCCCCCGTCACGGGGGGGGCCGGCGCCGTTCCTCCTGCGAGCGCAGCGAGCAGGAGGTTACGGCGCCGGGGGGGTCTACGCCGCTGCGGGGCTCCTCCTCCTCTTCGCTGCGTGCGCCGCCGACCCCGCGCCGGCGCCGACACCGATCGCAGCGACGCCGGCCGCTGCGGTGGCCCCCGCGCCCGAGGCCGCGCCGCCCGCGCCCGAGCCCGTCAAGCCTCCCGAGCCCACCCCGCTGGAGCGCCTGCGCGCGGCGTCGCGCCTGCGCCTGGATCTGGTGGAGCTGGCGCACCTGGCCGTGCGGGAGCGGGAGGGGGTCATCGCGGTGGACCTGGGGAGCGTGGCAGCCCGCAAGCACATCAACGGCGGCTGGCGCACCGGCTGGCGCCCCGAGCCCCGCAGCGACAGCGACCAGACCTGGTTCGAGGTGGACAGCCGCGCCGCCCGCGTCTTCTTCAAGACGCCTCGGGACGGCTTCGATCGCGTGGCTGTGCGGATGCGCGCCCCTGTCAAGTCCAACAAGGTCACGTTCTACATGAACGACCAGGCCCTGGAGACGGTGAGCATCGACAACACCTTCCAGACCTACACCGTCGCCATCCCCGAGAAGGCCCGCCGCGACGGCGAGAACCACCTCTTGATGCGCTTCACCTCCGCCCCGAAGGTCGAGGGGCGCACCCAGGCGGCCTGGGTGGATCGGGTCGTCGTGCTGCCGCCGGGCGCCCGGGAGGAGGACGCCCCGCGCGGCGACGCCACGCTGGAGGTGGCGCTGGGCGCGGGCCGCCGCCGCGCCCTGGCCGCCGCCACCCCCCAGACCTTCACCCACCGCGTCTACGTCCCGCAGCACGCGCCGAAGCTGGGGCTGGCGACCGCCGCCACGTCGGCGGGCGCCCGCCTGACGCTGACCGCCGAGAGCGACCTCACCCCGCGCCAGACCCTCCTGGACCTCACCCCCGAGGCCCCCGAGCGCTGGCAGGAGCACGTCCTGGATCTCGCGGCGTTCGCCGGGCAGGTGGTGGAGCTGCGCTTCACGGCCGCGGGCGACTTCCCGCAGGGCCAGCTCGTCGCCTGGGGGGATGTGGGGCTCTACGACGCGCCGCCTGCGCTGGCGCAGCCCGCGGCCGCTCCGGAGGCGGCCCCGCGTAACGTCTTGATCTATTTGATTGATACGATGCGCTACGACAAGTTCGACGCGTGGAACCCGAAGAACGGGATCGAGACGCCCCACATCGACGCCTTCGCCCAGGACGCGACGGTGTTCGAGTACGCCTACGACAACGAGAACTGGACCAAGCCCTCGACGGCGACGATCTGGACGGGCCTCTACCCCGAGACGCACAAGGCCAAGGAGGACAGCAGCAAGCTGCCCGAGGGGGTGACGACCTTCTCGGAGCACCTCCAGAAGCAGGGCTTCAAGACGGGCTCCTTCATCGCCAACGGCTATGTGTCGGACGCGTTCGGGTTCAAGCAGGGCTGGGACTACTACACCAACTACATCCGCGAGTCCAAGCGCACCGACGCCGACCGCGTGGTAGACGACGCGCTGGCGTGGATCGACAAGAACAAGGACGGGCGCTTCTTCGCCTACCTGCACACCATCGATCCCCACGTCCCCTACTCGCCGCCGCCGGACTTCAAGAAGCGCTACTGGGACAAGAAGTACGGCGGCTGGATCCAGGCGCAGTCCACCGGGGATCAGCTGGCGGACATCAAGACGGGCAAGCGCACCGTCAACGACGAGGACAAGGCGTACCTGGAGGCCCTCTACAACGGCGAGGTGACCTTCAACGATCACGAGTTCGGCCGGCTGGTGGCGGCGCTGAAGGAGCGGGGGCTCTACGACGACACGCTGATCGTGATCGTGGCCGACCACGGCGAGGAGTTCTGGGATCACGGGAGCGTCGGGCACGGGCACTCGCTCTATGAGGAGATGATCCACACGCCCTACATCCTGCGCCACCCGGGGCGCGCGCCGCGCGGCGCGCGGGTCCCCGAGGTCGTCGCGATGGTGGACCTGACGCCGACGCTCCTGGACCTTCTGGACCTGCCCGCCATCGCGGAGCAGGAGGGCGTGAGCCACCGGAGCCTCCTGGGTGCGACGCCGGAGCCGCGCCCCTACCTGGCGGTGTCGGACTTCCTGTGGCGCACCAAGTCCTTCCGGGCCGGGCGCTACGCCTGGGTGACGGGCGGCTACGACGGCGACCTCTTTGATGTGGTGGAGGACCCGAAGCAGAAGCGGGACGTGATCCGCAAGCACGCCATCGGGCGTGCTTACATCCGGGGGCTGGCCGGGCACTTCATGGGCGCCCCGGACAAGACGACGTGGTGGCGCGACGAGCACCGCGCCGAGAAGGCGCGGGTCTTCACCGCCGACCGCGTGGACACCAGCGTGGACCCGGAGCTGCGCGAGCAGCTGGAGGCCATGGGCTACGTCGAGGGCACCAAGGTCGAGGAGGCCCCCCCCAAGAAGCCCAAGGACACCCCCCGCGCCAAGGACAAGCCCTGAGATGCAGCGCGTCCTGCTCGTCTCCAAGCCGCTCTCGCCGCCGTGGAATGACTCCGGGAAGAACTGGGCCCGGGACGTGGCGTGCTACGCCTCGGCGGGGGTGGTGCATCACGTGATGGTGCCGCGGGGCTCGACGGCCTTTCACGGCGTGTCCAACGTCGTCCCCGAGGCGATCTACCGCGGCGAGGGCGCGTTTGCCCCGGCGGCGCTGGAGAAGTCGCGGACGCTGCTGCACCTGATGCGGCGGACGTGCGACGTGGTGCACCTCTGCTTCGCCCCCAACCCCCGCACCAACCAGATCGCGCGGGCGGCGATGCGCTGGCGTCCGCGCCCGGTGGTGCACACGGTCCTGAGCGTACCAGCGTCCTTTGAGGGGATCGGGAGCTGGCTCTTCGCGGAGCGCGTGGTGGCGGTGTCGGCGGACACGGCCTCGCGCCTGGAGGCGGCGGGGGTGCGGGGGGTGCGGCACATCCCGGCGGCGATCCCGATCCCGGCGCCGCTGCGCCGCGCTGACCCGGCGCGGGTGCAGCGCGCGGCGAAGGCCCTGGGGTTGGACCCGGCGCGGCCGGTGGTGCTCTTCCCGGGGGACTACGAGTTCAGCCAGGCGGCGGACACCTTCGCGGCGGCGGTGGAGCGGCTGGCGGGGGCGAGCGACGCGTGCTTCGTCTTCGCGTGCCGGATCAAGCAGCGGGCGTCGCTGGCGCGGGAGGTCCACTTCCGGCACCTGCTGGCCCCGCAGGCGCGCCGCGGCCAGGTGCGCTTCCTCCGCCAGCTCGACGACATGACGGCGGTCCTGGCGCTGGCCGACGTGGCGGTGTTGCCCGCAGAGCGCTCCTACGCCAAGATGGACCTGCCGCTGGTGCTCCTGGAGGCGCTGGCGCAGGAGACGCCGGTGATCCTGGCGGACGTCGCGCCGCAGCGCGAGGTGCTGCCCGAGCCCGCCGAGGCCCACGGCGGCCTCCGGGTGCCGCCCCTGGACCCGGCGGCGCTGGCCGACGCCGTGGGCGAGCTGCTCCGCGACCCGGCCCGGCGACGGCGCATGGGCGAGGCCGGGCGTCATCACGTCATCGCCAACCACGACGCCGCGACGGTGTGCGCGCGCTATATCAAGATATATCAAGAGATATCATGAACCCTTATCATGAGAGCGGAGCAGAGGCCATGCGCGTGGATAACAAGAGCTATTATAACGAGTTCGCCTCCTGGTACGAGAAGGAGCGCCACCACGGCTACCACGCCCTGATCGACGACCTCCAGGCGGACCTGATCCAGCCCTGGTGCGCCGGCCAGGACGTGCTGGAGGTGGGGTGCGGGACGGGGCTCCTGCTCCAGCGGGTCGCGCCCATCGCCCGCTCCCACCTCGGGGTGGACCTCTCGCCCGGGATGCTGGAGAAGGCGCGGGAGCGCGGCCTCCACGTCCGCGAGGCGGACGCCTCGGCGCTGCCGCTGGAGGACGCCTCCTTTGACGTGGTCTACTCGTTCAAGGTGCTCTCCCATGTGCAGGCCATCGAGCAGGCGCTGGCGGAGTTCGCGCGGGTGACGCGGCCCGGCGGGACGCTCTTCCTCGAGTTCTACAACCGCCGCTCCGTCCGCTACCTCGCCAAGCGGGCCGCCTCGCCTGGGCGAGTCAGCGAGCGCCTGGACGAGTCGGCGGTCTACACCCGCTGGTACGGCCTGGAGGAGCTGACGGCGCTCCTGCCCCCTACGCTGGAGCTGGTCAACCTGGCGGGGGTGCGGGTGGTGACGCCTGCGGCGACGGTCCACCGGGTGCCGGTGCTGGCGCCGCTGGTGCGCCGGGCCGAGTTCGCGCTGCGCGACTCGGCGGCTGCGCGCTTCGGCGGCTTCCTCGTCCTCCAGCTCCGCCGCGTGTGAGGGACGCCATGAAGACCGAGCAGCTCGCGCCGCTGGCGCAGACGACCCGCGGCGGCGAGATCGAGACGCTGCACCTCGGCGCCGTGGCCGTCGTAGACGGGACAGGGCGCCTCCTCGCCTCGGCCGGGGACCCCGCGCTGCGGCTGCACCTGCGCTCCACCGCCAAGCCCTTCCAGCTCCTCCCCCTCCTCCTGGACGGGCTCCACCAGCGCGACCTCGCGGGCCCCGAGGGCTCCTGGCGGCTGGAGGAGGCAGACCTGGCGGTGATGACGGCCTCCCACAGCGGCCAGCCCGCGCACCTGGCCCGGGTCCGCCGCGCCCTGGAGCTGGGCGGCCTGGACGAGGCGCACCTCCAGTGCGGCGCCCACCCCCCGGTCTGGCGCGGCGCCGCCGAGGCCCTGATCCGCAGCGGCGCCCTGCCGACGGCGCTGCACAACAACTGCAGCGGCAAGCACGTGGGGATGCTGCTGACCTGCCGGGAGCGCGGCTGGCCGCTCCACACCTACCTCCACCCCGACCACCCGCTCCAGCAGCGCATCCTGGCGCTGATCGCGGCGCTGGCCGGCGTCGAAGCAGCAGAGATCGGCCTGGGCACCGACGGCTGCTCCGCGCCGACCTTCATCCTGCCCCTGGCGGCGCTGGCGCGCCTCTTCGCCGCCCTGGCAGCTCCCGAGCACGCCCCCATGATCGAAGGCGCCTCCGCAGCGGCGGCGCTGGGCGCGATCTTCCGCGCAGGCACCCGACACCCGGAGCTGGTCGCCGGGAGCGAGCGCATCGACACGACGCTGATGCAGGCCCTCCCCGGCCAGCTCTTCTCCAAGATCGGCGCCCAGGGCGCCCACGCCCTCGCGGTGGCGCCCTCCCCGCGCTACCCCCACGGTTTGGGGATCGCCCTCAAGGTCGCGGACGGCGACGAGTCCGGGCGCCTCCGCCCTGCCCTGCTGGTGGGGCTCCTCCGGGAGCTGGGCGTCCTGGGCGACGCGCTCCCCGCAGCCCTGGAGTCCGCCCTCGACCCCCACCTCCGCAACGTCCGCGGGCTGCCCGTCGGAGCGATCCTCGCCGCGAGCCCCCTCCTCCGCTTCACCCCCGACGAGGCCGCCGATGGACCCGATCACGTTTGAGCCGCTCCGCACCCTCCGCCTGGACCTCCCCGGCGCCGCGCTGGGCGTGGCGACCACGGCGGCAGGGCGCGTCGCCGCGTTGACGGCGGGGATGCAGCCCGGCACGCTGCTGCTGGCCTCGTGGAGCCTGCACCTGGACCGGGACCTGGCAGGGGACGACACGCCGCGCCGCGCTGACGCGCTGGTGCAGCTCGCCGCCCAGGGCCCCGCGCAACTCCTGGCCCACCCCTGGCGCGAGCAGGTCCTCGTCGCGGCCCAGGACGCAGGCGCCGACGTGCTCTATGCCCTGGATCTCCTGGAGGCCCGCCCGCTCTGGCGGGTGGTGCTGGAGGGACGCCGCACCACCCCGGTGGTGCCGCACCCCCGCGGCTGGCTCTTCGGGGAGGCGCCCGGCGTCCTCAACCTGCTGGATCACGGCGGCGAGGACGCGGCGATGGTTCAGCTGGAGGCGCCGCTCCAGGCGGCGCCGGTGGTGCTGCCCGACGGCCAGGTGGTGGCGGCGACGGGCCGCGATCTCTTCTTGATCGACCTGCGGACCCCCGAGGGTCCGCACCCTCGCCTCGCGCTGCCTGCGCCGCCTCGCGCGCTGGCCGCGGGCCCGGGCGACACCTTCGCGGCGGCGCTGCCGGAGGCGGTGCTCCTCTGGCCCCGCGGCCTGCGCCAGCCCCCCGCGCAGGTCCCGACCGGCCCCACGGTAGGGGGGCTCCTGCACAGCCCGCGCGGCGGCCTCTTCACCGCGCTGCCCGAAGACGGCCTCCTCCACCTCGATCCGGCCCGGGGGATGGCGCTGCGCTGGGCGGAGGGGATCACCTGCCAGGCGTTCCACCTGGACTACTCGGGAGCGGTGCTGGCGCTCGGCGCCTACGACGACGCCCGCGGCCTCCTGCTGGCCTTCCCGCCCACCCCGCCCGACGCCCGGCACCCGGCCTCCGCCACGCCGCTCCCGCTCCCCGCGCCGCCTGTAGACGCCGTGGTGTCGCCCGAGGGCCTGACGCTCCTCTGCGCAGACGGCACCCTCCTCCGCCTCCGGGTGCTCGTCGGCGGCGGTGAAGACCTGCTGATGCCCTCCTACGACTGAACCCTGGCTCCCCCGTCACGAGGCTGCTCCAAGCGGGGGCCTGGGGGTCACGGACCCCCAGCCGCCGGAGGCAACTCGACCCTGCTTTTCCCCATCACCGGGTCGCCTCAGAAGGCGACCCGCCGGAGCCCCAGGCCGAGGGAGGGGATGAGGTCCGCGTCATCGTCGAGGGCGAGGAGATCGAGGCCAAGGTGGAGGGCAGGGGTCCAACCCCAGAACGCGAGGGCGTCGGCGTCGAGGAAGACGCGGGCCTCGCCTTGCCAGAGGGTGCGGGTGCGGAGGGTGGCGGCGTCGAGGTCGGCCTGGGTGAGCGCGGCGCGGAGGAGATCGGCGCGGGCGCGGAGGGTGAGGGCCTGGACCCCGAGGCGGCGCTGGGCGCGGAGGCGAGCGTTGAGGGTGAGGCGGCTCTCGGCGCGCTCCTGGGAGATGACGAGGGCGTTGGCGGTGAGGGTGAGGGCGCTGAAGTCTTCGCGCTGGGCGCCAGCGCCGAGCCAGAGGCCGAAGGCGTCGGGGCCCTCCTCGGCGCGGAGCCCGACGAGGAGGAGGCCGCGGAGGGTGAGGGAGGAGGCGTCCTGGAGGATGTTGTCGCCGGGCAGGAGGGAGACGCGGGAGGTGTCGTAGGCGGCGACGCGGAGCTGGGCGCGCGCCTCCCAGCGCCACGGAGCGGGGGCGGAGGTGTACCAGAGGTCAAGCTGGCCCTGGGGAGCGGTGAGGTCTTCGGCGGTGGTGGCGGTGGTGAGGTCGTAGGCGTTGAGGCCGCCGCGGGCGATGAGGCCGCCCTGGGGGAGCTGGAGCCCGACGAGGGCGTCAAAGAAGACCTTGAAGTCGAGCCGGTCGAGGTCCAGCGCGGGGAGGCTGGCGTTGAGGTCGAAGAGGAGCGGCTCGCTCCAGGGGCCGAGGAGGGCGGTGCGGAGGGCGTGGAGGGCGCGCTCAGGGCGCGGGTCCAAGGCGAGGCTCAAGGCGAGGGGGAGGGGCTCGGGGGCCGGGAGGGGGGCGTCGCGGAGGAGGTCGGGGAGGACGCGCTCCCAGGGCTCGCCTGCGGCGAGCGCGGCGAGGTGGTGGAGGGCGAGGAGGGGGGGCGGAGGGGCGCCGGGGAGGTGCCGGGCGACCAGCGCGGTGAGGAGGCTGGCGAGGTCGCGGAGGGTGTCGGGGGTGGGGGCCGCGGCGCCCGTGAGGAGCGCGTCGAGGCGCGGGAGGCGCGGCGGCTCCAGGCCCGGCAGGAGCAAGGCGAGGTCCTGGAGGCGCGCCTCAGGGGCGCGCAGGGGGCTCAGGAGGGGCTCCAGGCGCTCCGCGAGGGTGTGGACAGCCTGGGGGTCGGCCTGGGGCGCCGCGGCCCGCAGGAGGCCAGGGAGGGCCTGGAGGCCCCCAGGCGCCGCGAGGGCGCGGAGGGTGCTCGCCGCGAGGAGGAGGTGGGGGTGCCCAGCGGCGGACTCCAGCGCGGGGAGGGTGAGGAGGTCCGCCGCGAGGCGCAGCGGGAGGGCGTCAGCGCCAGGGAGCGGCGCTGTGCAGGTGGCGCGGAGCGGCAGGTCGGCGCAGAGGAGCGGGAGGGCCTCCGCGGTGAGGATCGCCCAGCCCGGCGCGCGAGGAGGGGGCGCGCTGGCGGCCAGGCGCTCCAGCGGGGTGGGCTGCGCCTGGACGGGCGCCGCCCAGGCCAGGGTCAAGAGCGCCGCAGGGAGCGTCAGAGCGAGGCGACGCATCGGGCTCACTCAGGGGTGGCGCAGACGACGTTGCCGACGCCGGATTGGCAGCTCTGCTCCTCCCACTCGGCGCTTGGGAAGGGGATGCAGCGGCCATAGAGGGCCGCGTTGGGGTTGCGGCAGCGCTGGGTGCCCGCGTCGCACTCGCAGGCCGGGCCGGCGTTGCCGCCGCAGCTGGAGGAGCTGGGCTCGCAGTGGGCGTTGGCTGGGCAGTCGTTGCCGCAGCCCCCGCAGTTGCCGTCCACGCGGAGGTCCACGCAGGTCCCGCTGCACGCGCGGTGGTTGTCGGGGCAGTCGCAGGCGCTGCGGCTGCACACGAAGCCCTCCGCGACGTTACAGGCCCGGTTGCAGCTCCCGCAGTGGTCGTTGTTGTTGACCGTCGAGACGCAGGTGTTGCCGCAGAGCTGGGTGCCCGCAGGACACCGGCAGGTGCCCCCGGAGCACTCGCCCGTGGACTGGCCGATGGTGCAGGCGTTGGAGGTGCTGCGGGTGGCGCAGCGTCCCTCCGCTGTGCAGTAGGCCTGACGGCAGGGGTTGGACTCGGCGGGGCACTCGGCGGCGGTGCGGCACTGCTGGGTGACGGTGCAGCTCCCGGCCCCGTCGCAGACGCCCCCCAGGCCGTTGGAGCTGCACGCGGCCCCCGCCTCCACCGAGGCAAAGGAGCACGTCCCCTCCACGCACGCGCGGAGGCGGCACTCGGTGTCGGCGCCGGGGCAATCGGTGGCGATGGCGCAGTCTGCGGCGGCCTGGCAGACCCCTGCGCCGTTGCAGACGCCGTTGACCCCGCCGATCTCGCAAGCGCCGCCTGCGGGCAGCTCCGCGAACCCGCACGCCCCCTGCACGCACGCGCGCACCCGGCACTGCGTGTCCTCGCCGGGACAGTCCGCCGCCAGCGCGCACTCCACCGTGGGCAGGCACGACCCCTCTCCGTCGCACGCCCCCGAGACGCGCGCCGCCTCGCACGGCGTCCCCCCCGGCAGATCCGCGAACCCGCACGCACCCTGCACGCACACCCGCAGCCGACACCCCGTGTCCTCCCCAGGACAGTCCGTGGCGATGGCGCACTCCTCCGAGGGACGACAGGCCCCCTGGCCGTCGCAGACCCCGTTCACCCCGCCCAGCGTGCAGGGCACGTCCGCCGCCTCGTCCGCGATGGCGCACTGACCGGCCTCGCAGACGCGGCGGCGACACTCGGTGTCCTGACCCGTACACTCCGCGTCCCGCGAGCAGGACGACTCCGCGCAGCGCGCGTCCGCCACCCCACGCAGGCACGCGTCATCTGACGCGCACACCTGAAGATCAAAGCGGTTGCGCCCCGGCGCGCACACCTGGAGGATCTCCCCCACACACCGCGCCTCACCTGGCGCGCAGAGCGGCTCCGGACACGCCCCCGACGCCAGCGCGTCCGCGCAGAGCTGCGGCGACTCGCAGGTGTCCGCCACCGCATAGCCCCGGCCCTCCGGCGTACAGCGCAGCAGCGTCGGCCCATCGCAGTCCAGAGAATCCGGCGTACATGGGATGCAGCGCAGCGCGTCGTCACCACACGAGATGCTTGTTGCCTGAATGTCATTGGTCTTGTCGCACGCCACCACCAGCAGCGCGAGCCCAAACGTCACGCCCAGGAGCGCGATCCGACGCAGCACGGCAGACACCATGACGACTCCGGTCTGAGGTGTGATGACCCGACCCACCCGACGCCGGGTAGAGTAGAGATGTCAACATATTACAAGATCTGACACGCCCATGCCAGGAAATCAGCGCCGGCGCAGCTCCGCACGCCAAAGCGACGCGTCACGCCCCAGCTCCAGCCCCGTCACCCGACGCAGCACCTCCTCCGCCAGCGCGGCCACCGACTCCCGCGGCGACTCCAGCATCTGGAGGAGCACCGGCATCGCGCGCTCCAGGATGCGAGGACGCAGCTCCGGCAGCCGCGCCAGCTCCGCCAGCAGCGAGGCCGCCGCGCTCCGATCCGCCGCGCTCGGCAGCTCCAGCAGCCGACAGACCACCTCCACATCCACCGGCGCGTCCGTCGCCCGCTGCGCCGTGTGCAGGCGCGGCACCAACGCCCGCGCCGCCTCCGCCCGGACGTAGAGATCCGGGTCCAGCAACGCCACACCCAGCGCGTCCGCGCTCGCGGCGCTGGCGCTGTCGTAACCCAGGAGCCCCGCAGCCGCGCGACGCCGCGACGGCTCCCGATCCGCCGTCAACACCTGGATCAGCTCCTCCCGGTGCGACGGCGCCTCCGCACGGAAGAGCGCCGTAAACGGCGCCAAGCGCGGCTCCTCCACCTGCCACGTCCCGTCAGCGCCGGGGCGCATCCCCACCTCACCGCCCGCGTGCGCCACCTCCAGCTGGAGGTTGGCGAAGCTCCCATAGAGCTCCAGCAGGTTCGAGCGGAGCCGCACCGAGCCCGACGGCGACGGGTTCAACACCAGACGCTCACGCGCGTCTGGGCGCACCACGTCGATCGTCAGCCAGGCCGCGCCGTCCAGCGTAAAGACCGGGCTCAACCCCACGAACGCATACCCCCGCGCCAGCTGAAGCTGCCGCGCCGCCCCACGCCCCGACCACCCCGGCGTCATCGCCTGCCCCAGCTCCAGGCCCGCCGCCTCCTGAAGCTCCGCGCACCGCTCCCCCGGCCCCAGGCCGAAGCAGTCCACCCCAAGCAGCACAAAGCGCGACCGACGACGCGGATCCGGCAGCGGCGCCAGATCGTTCGTCCGCTCCCCCTCCACCTCCTGCGACTGACCGTGGCGCTGCGCGACGCCGACGTCGCTCGCCTCGGCGCGCGCCACCCCCCACGCCCACAGCGCCGCGGCGCCGCCCAACGCCACCCCCCAGCGCCTCCGCCTCCACGCCTCGCTCTGCATCCGCCTCACCTCCACCGCATCTCCAGGCCCCCAAGCTCCTCAAGGTGGGGCCGAACACCCCCACGCGCAAGCCCCTGCACCCTCAACGACGGACGCCACCTCTTTTTTTGTCGCGGCACGCAACGCCCGACGACGCGCGACGATAACACCCCCGACCCACGCGATGACGCGCCACACCCGCGGCGCTGATCTCCCCACCCCACGCCCGAGGTGTGCCATGACCGCCGCGACCCTCCACGCCGCCGACCTCCACGACGCCCGACGCGCACGCCTCCTCGCCAACCTCCACGACGCCCGCTGGAGCGGCGACGCCGACGCCTGGAGCCGCCTCCTCGAACGCCTCGTCACCCTGGAGCGCGACGCCCTCACCGACCTCCCCCACCCCGCCCAGCGACGCCGCGCCGTCGAGGCCATGGCCCGCGACCTCCTCCAACGCTGGCTCGACGCCGCACAGCACCCCCACGACGCCGAGCCCCCCGAGCACGCCGCCGACCGCGACCTCATCCTCGCCCAGGTCGTCGCCCTCGCCGCCGCGCCCGCGCCCGACGGCGCGCCCTCCCCCGCCGCCGAGATCGCCGCCCGCTTCCACCTCAACGCCGTCGATCTCTGGATGCTCCTCACCCTCCACCTCGCTGCCGTCGATCCCTTCTTCCGGCGCGCCTGCGCCGACGGCGCCTCCCCCGAAGCCTTCGCCCCCGACGCCGCCCTCCTCTGCGGCATGCTCCTCGGACGACCCGGCCCCCTCTGGGCCCTCGGACGCCAGCGCCTCCACCCCAACGCACCCCTCCGACGACACGCCCTCATTGAGCTGGACCCCCGCGCCATCGACCCCTCCGCCGCCCCCCTCCGCCTCGCCTCCTCCCTCGTCAACGCCCTCGACGGCGCACCCTCCCTCGCAGAAGACCTCGCCCCCTTCGCCGCCCTCACACCCCACGACGCCCCCCTCACCCCAGGCGCCGACGCCCTCGCCTCACCCCAGCGCGACGGCCTCGCAGACGCCCTCCGCGCCCAGACCCCCCTCCTCACCCTCACCGGCCTCACAGACCACGGACGCCACGCCTTCGTCGCCGCCGCCGCCCGTGACGCCGACCTCGCCATCCTCACCCTCGACCCCACCCGGCTCCCCGAACACCCCGAGCACACCCTCACCCGCGCCCTCCGCGACGCGCGCCTCCTCCGCGCCCTCCTCCTCCTCCCCCTCGACCACCTCCCCCCCGAGCGCGCCGCCCTCCTCGCCCAGAGCGCCGCCCGAATCGCCAGCCAACACCCCCACGCCGCACCCCTCCTCATCGCCATGGAGGTCGGCCACGGCGAGGCCGCCGCAGCCACCGCCGCGGCGCCCTCCTTCGCCCTCCCCTCCCTCGACGAGGCGGCCCGCGCCCTCCGCTGGCGACACGCCCTCCTCGCGCATCGCCTCGAACCCCAACGCGCCCTCCTCGCCCAGCTCGCCAGACACCCCCTCGCCTTTGACGCCATCGGACGCGCCGCCGACGACACCGCAGCACACCTTGACCTACATCCACATACACCAATCTCGGACGCCGCCGAGCGCGCGGTCCAACGCCAGCTCCTCGCCAGACCCCGCGGCCTCACCGACCTCGTCCCGCCCCGCTTCTCCTGGGCCGACCTCGTCCTCCCCGCCGACCTCCTCGACCAGCTCATGGAGATCATCTCCTTCGCCCGCTACCGCGACACCGTCCTCCACACATGGGGCTTCGACGCCAAGCTCCCCTACGGGCGCGCCCTCACCGCCCTCCTCTACGGCGCACCCGGCACTGGCAAGACCATGGTCGCCAGCCTCATCGCACGCGAGCTTGGCAAGCCCCTCCTCCGCGTCAACCTCGCAGAGGTCACCAGCAAGTGGATCGGAGAGAGTGAGAAAAACCTCGCCCTCGTCTTCGAAGAAGCCACCCGACACGACGCCGTCCTCCTCTTCGACGAGGCCGACTCCCTCTTCGGCAAGCGCACCGAGGTCAAGACCTCCAACGACCGCTACGCCAACATGAACGTCAACTTCCTCCTCCAGACCCTCGAAGCCTTCGAAGGCGTCGTCCTCCTCACCACCAACCTCGACGCCTCCATCGACGACGCCTTCAAGCGACGCCTCCGCTTCAAGATCGCCTTCGACGCCCCCGGACCCGACGAGCGCGCCCGCCTCTGGGCCGCCATGCTCCCCCCCCAGGCTCAGGTCGCCCCCGACCTCCGCTTCGACGCCCTCGCCCAGACCTTCGACCTCTCCGGCGGCTACATCAAAGAAGCCGTCCTCCGCGCCGCCTTCACCGCCGCTGAGCGCGGCGAACCCATCGCCCAGGACATGCTCTGGCACGCCGCCGAGCGCATCTATCGCGAGCTGGGCCGGGTCGTCCGCGCCAAGAAGCCTTGAGACAGCCCATGGACGCTCCCGGCAAAACCACCGACTACGACAGCGCCTACCACCGCCTCTTCAGCCAGCCTGCCATGGTACAGGACCTGATCGAACGCTTTCTCCCCCCTGAGATCGCCGCCGAGCTGCTCCCTGAGCAGCTTCATCGCGTCAACGCCAAGCTCCACGCCGAGGCGCTGGAGCAGCGCGACGGCGATGTGGTCTATCGTGTCGGCCTTCGCAGCGGCGGCGCGGCTTGGCTGCTCTTGATGCTGGAGTTCCAGTCGCGCGCTGATCGTTGGATGGCCCTCCGCGTGATGACCTACGCGGGGTTGCTCTGGCAGCAGTGGATCGCCCAGGAGAAGCCGGGGCGCGGCGAGGCGCTTCCTCCGATCTTCCCTGTAGTGCTCTACAACGGCGCTGAGCCCTGGAGGGCCGCGCCCCGCGTCTCCGCGCTGCTCGATCTCCCCTCCGAACACCCCGTCGCCCCTTGGCAACCCGAGGCCATGTACTATCTTATCGACGAGGCACGCATCAGCAGCGCTGCGTTGGACGCGCGCGACGGACTGTGCGCCCTCCTCATCCGCCTGGAGCAATGCACCACCCCCGAGGAGCTGCGCTCGCTCGTCGAGCTCCTCATCGAGCGACTTGTCGACGACCACCACGCCGAGCTTCGACGCTCCTTTACCGCCTTTCTACTGGAGGTGCTCCGCAAGCGCGGCCTCCCACCGCCCTCTGAACAAATCAACGAGCTTGTCGAGGTGAAGACCATGCTTGAGCAGACCGTACAGCGCTGGATCGATGAGCGAGGCGAGCAGAGCCTGCAACAAGGATTGCAACAAGGATTGCAACAAGGAGAGCTGCGCGCGCTGGAGCGCCTCTGCCGCAAGCGCCTCGGGCGCCACCTCACCGCGGAGGAGCAGCAGCGGCTCGCAGCGCAGGTCGAGGTGATGGGGGTGGACGCCACAATGGACCTCCTGTTGGAGTCCAACGCGACGCAGCTGGAGCGGCTGCTGGCCACCGAGTGACGAGCTGCCGCTGACTGTTCAGCGTTGAGTTCAGTCATCACTTCGTGCTAGGAAGGCGTCTGTGCTGCGCCAACCCGCTCAGGAGACCCCGATGACCCTCGACACCGCACAGCTCGCCAAGCTCGTCCAGCGCTACCCGGATATGGACTGGAAGTTCGTCGACCAGCTCAACGCGCTGGGTAAGGAGCTCCCCGAAGGGGCCCTGGCGACGCTCCTCTGGACCCTCCACCGCAGCGGAGAGGCCAACCTGGCGCTCGCGACGACCAACCTCTGGCCGATGCTCACCGTAAAAGGTGCAGACTTCGACGCCGACGACGTCCTGGACCTCCTGACCTCCATCCAGCGCGCCTGGCCCGGCGGCTTCAAGAAGACCTCCTGGGGCGGGAGCCACGCCTGGAGCGATCAAGACCTCCCAGGTTGGTTCTATGGCATGGCGGAGGTCGTCAGCGGCACCCTCGCAGACCCACGGCGCAAGGCCGCCCTGGTCGCCCGCTGGGCCGAGGTCCCCGAGCCCGTCGGCCACGCCCTCGCCTATGAGCTGGCCCGACAGAAGGCCCTGCCCCTCCAGACCCTCCCTGACGACCTCCTCGCGCTGGCCGCGCAGCGCTTCCTCCTCCACGAGTACATCCCCGGCTGGGCCAACCCCGTCCCCTGGCCCGAAGCCACCTGGCAGCGCGCCGTCGCCCACGCCGCCGCGCAGCCCGGTCAAGAGATCAAGACCAGCCGCACCTTCGCCCTCATCGCCCCCTGGCTCTCCCCCGAGCAGGCCGCCGTCGCGCTGGAGAACCTCCAGATCGGCTACGACCCCGAGTGGGCGCAGCGCGCCCTGGACGCCCTCGTCCAGCACGCCCCCCGCGTCCGCCCTCCCCTCCAGGCTCGCCTGATCGCCCTCGGCGCCCAGGGCCCCATGACCACCCAGCAGGCCCAGGACCGCGAAGCCCTCGCTCTCGGCTGGCTCGCCCTCCAACAAGCCGCCGCCGAGACCCTCGACCCCGCCGTCGAGCCCTTCCTCGCCGCGTGGTTCGCCGCCTACGAGAGCCGCTGGAGCGGCTCGCACTACATCGCCTTCGCGCAGCTCCGCGTCCGCCTCCTCCGCGCCGTCGTCCCCCAGACCACCCTCGAACGCTGGGCCCTCGCCCGCCCCGACTTCTCCTGGCAGCTCGGCCCCGCCGCAGCCACCTGGGAGGTCGTCCAGCGCGCCGCACACGCCCAGAAGACCTTCTCGGGCTACGCAGGCGATGCCCAGCACCACGTCCTCCTCCTCTTCGGCGCCGAGGCGACCCCTCTCCTCAGCCGCCTCCTCACCCAGGCCCTCCCCTGCGACGAGGTCCAGGTCCTCAAGACCCTCGGCCAGCTCGGCGGCGCCGACGCCGTGCCTGGGCTCGTCGCCGGGCTGCACAGCACCTCGAAGCTCGCCCGCGGCGCCGCCCAGTCCGGCCTCCTCGCGCGCCAGACCCCCCAGGACGCCGTCCTCCAGGCCCTCCCCGAAGCCCTCGCCTGCAAGCGCAAAGAGGTCCGCGAGATCGCCGCCTCCGTCCTCCCCCTCCTCCCCGTGAGCCGCACCGTCTGGGAGCTGGCCCAGCACACCCTCGCCAACGAGAAGATCAAGGCCGTCCGCGAGACGCTGGAGCGCGTCCAGGCCCCCCTCGAAGCGCCCTCCGCCGCCACCGGCGGCGCCATCGTCGCCGCGCTCGCCCAGGCCCACGGCGCCAACTGGCGCGAGTGGTCCGACGATCCAGACCTCTTGATTCGTTCATTCGCACAGATCATATCAAAAAAATCACAAAGTCGAGGGTCAATCGAGTACTTTGGCCCGGAGGAGCTGGCGCTCGGGCAGGCCCTCAAGGCGTTGAGCGTCCAGCCCGAGACCCTGGGCGCGTTGGTGGAGCTGACCGAGCACGACTCCGCGCACATGGGGCTCTTCTTCATGGAGCAGCTCCAGAGCGCGTCGGGGGTCAGCATGGCGCCGCAGCTCGCGGAGCTGGCCTTCTCCCGGCGCCTGGAGTCACGCGCCAAGAACGCCGCCAAGGGCCTGACGCAGCGCGCTGTGCTGGAGTGGCTGGAGAAGCACGCCCCCACCTACCGCGAAGGGGTGCTGCTCCTCGCGCTGGAGCAGGAGACCCGGCTCCGCAAGTGGGCCACAGACGAGCTGCGCAGCCTGGACTCACCTCGCCTCGGCGCCGCCCTGGCGGACCTCATGGAGCGTGAAGCCTCCCCGATGGAGGCCCGCGTCGCCGCCGCCGAGCTGCTCGGAGAGCGCGGCGAGCTGGCGCACCTGGAGGCCCTGGAGCGGGTGGCCGGGCGCCCGGGGAAGACCAAGAAGGAGCAGACGCTCCAGACCGCCGCAGCGGAGTCGCTGCGGCGCCTCAAGAACGCCGCCGTGGACGTGACGCGCTGGCCCGCAGACGCCGCCGG
>CAUJGC010000480.1 GCA_963169075.1 Myxococcota bacterium | reverse complement strand
GTCTGGGGGGCATCCTGGGGGGGGAGGAGGGGGCGCGGTGGTCGGCGGCGGGGGCGCGGATGCGCGCGGCGACGCTGGCGGCGTTTGACGCCATGCGGCAGGCCGACGCGGGGGGGGCCGGGGTGGACTTCTATCCGCTGCACACGGGCGGGGGCGATCCGGGGTCGTACTATCAGCTCATGGTGGCGGGGATCCTGGACCCGCTGGACTTCTTCGCGCGGGGGGACGCGCGCGCGGCGGCGATGGACGCGTGGCTGGAGCGGACGGGGCGGCTGCACCGGGGGCTGCCGCGCTTTGACGACTGGGGGCACTACGGGGCGGGGATCGACGCGCACTACGCGGTGGGCTACCTGCTGCGGGCGCTGCGGGGCGGTCGCCGCGCGGTCTTCGTGGAGGGGTTGAGCGCGCTGGTGGAGGAGGCGATGGACCCGGCGGTGGGGACGTTCCGGGAGGTGGGGCCGCTCCTTGGAGGCGAGGTGGCCTGGGGGGAGGAGGGGCACCTGCCGGGGCGTCGCCTCTCGCGGAGCGAGCCTTGCGTGGGCGGCGTGGGGGTGCTCTTGATGCTCTTGCGAGCGGCGGTGGTGCTGGAGGCGTGGGAGGAGGACGGTCAGCCGGGGGAGCGGCTGCTGCTCCTGGCGGGGGTCCCGGCGTCGTGGTGGGGTGAGGAGGGGGCGTCGCTGGGCTTCGGCCCCGCGCCGACGCTGGGGGGCCCGGTCGAGGTCCAGGCGTCGCGTCGCGGCTGGGAGGTGGAGGTGCGCTACCGGGCGCCGGAGGCGTCGGGGGTGGAGGTCCACCCGCCGGAGGTGCCCGGCAGCCGGCTGGTGAGCGCCTGCGAGGCGTCGGCGCGCGACGCCGGATGGATGACCGTTGTTTTTGTGTATGAGCCAGCGTAGCTGAGGGATCACGCGATGATGAGCAGGGATATATCTGGTCTGGTCATCCCGGCGGCAGGGCTGGGCACGCGGCTGCGCCCGCTGACCGAGCGCACCCCGAAGGAGCTGCTGCCGCTGGGCGGTCGTCCGGCGCTCTGGGGGGCGCTGCTGGAGGCGGCGGCGGCCGGGGTGGGGCGCGCGGTGGTGGTGGTGAGCCCGGCGAAGGCGTCGCTGCGGGCGTGGGTCGAGGCGGAGCGGGGGCGCTGGCCGCTGGAGATCGCGGTCGCGGAGCAGGCGGCGCCGCTCGGGGCGCTGGACGCGGTGGAGGCGGGGCGCCGGCTGCTGGACGGGGGGCCCTTCGCGGTCCTCTACCCGGATCTGGTGTCGCTGCCGTCGCAGCGGGGGTTGGCGGCGCTCCTGGCGGGGTGGCGGGCGTCGGGCGCGGAGGCGGCCATCGGGGTCTATCGGGTGGGCAGCGTGGAGGAGGCGTCGCGTCGCGGGGCCTCGGCGCGGGTGCGCTGGCGAGGCGGGGCTCCGGCGCGCGAGGGGGAGGCGGCGGCGCTGGCGGGGCTTGAGGCGGCGCCGCTGGCGCCCGGGGCCTGGCATACGACGCTGGCGGAGGTGCGCGGCGCGAGCTTCGACGCGGCGCTCCACGAGGTGCCAGGGGAGGGTGATGGGCGCGTCCTGGGGGCCTGGTGCGGGCTGGGGGCGGCGGGGCTGGCGGCTGGCGTGGCGTTGCCCGGCGTGGTGTTGGATCTTGGGGTGTTGGCGGGGTACGATGACGCGGTGGGGCGCTTTGAACGCGGCGTGGGGGCCTGGCGAGGCGGAGGTGGGTCGTGAGCGAGCAGCGGAGCGTGATCGTGATCACGGCGGACGCCTGGCGTGCGGACTTCGCGGGGCGCTTTGAGGGGGTGCAGCTCCTGGATGCGCTGGCGCCGCTGGCGGGGCGCTGCGCGCGCTTCACGCGGGCCTACGCGTCGTCGCCGTGGACCTCCCCTTCCATCGTGTCGATGTTCACGGGGGAGTCGGCGCCGCGCCACGGGGTGTCCTGGGCGTGGTCTGCGCCGCGGGTCGGGGTGGCGTCGGTGGGTGGGCTCCTGGGGGCTGGGGGGTGGCGTGTGCCGGCGCTCTCCTACCTGACGCGGGTGGGGAACTACCATCACCTGGGCTGGGACGCGGAGGACGGTCCCACCGGGGCGGAGCCGTCGATCCTGCTCCGGGCGGTGGAGGCGATGGAGGGTCCGACCTTCCTCTGGTTCCACTACAAGTGGACGCACCTGCCCTATCGGGCGGAGGCGCGGTGGCTGGAGGCGGTGGGGGTGGACCCGGAGGGGCTGGCGCCGCACCTGAAGGCCTCGGTGTGGTCTGAGTTCGTGGTCCCAAGAGAGGAATACAGGTTTTTTCCCGAAGATCAGGACGTGGTGCGGCGCCTCTACGCGGCGGGGGTGCTCCAGCTGAACGCCTGGCTGCGCGAGGTGGTGGCGGCGCTGGAGGCGCGGGGGCTCTGGGAGACGACGACGCTGGTCTTGACGTCGGATCACGGGGAGGAGCTGCTGGAGCGGGGGCATGTGGGGCACGCCTCCACGGCGCACCACGCGCAGCTCTTCGAGGAGTCGCTGCGTATACCGCTCTTTATCGCGGGCGCCGGGGTGGAGGGGGCGCAGACCTGCGACGCGCGGGTCTGGGGGGTGGATCTCTTCCCGACGCTGCTGGAGCTTGCGGGGCACCCGGCGCCGCCGTCCGAGGGCATCAGCCTCCTGCCGGCGCTGCGCGGTGAGGCGCTGCCGGAGGGGCGGAGCTTCACCTTCCTCTCGGCGCGGGCGGGGTATCGGACGCCGCCGGAGCAGGCGTCGCACCTCTCGGCGGCGCGCGCTGACGGGCGCCTCAAGGTGATCCTGGACGACTGGGGCGAGGTGCAGCGCGTGGCGGCCTACGACCTCCACGACGATCCCGAGGAGCGGCGCCCGCTGCCGCCGCCTCCCGGTCAGGAGGCGGCGCTGCGGGTGGTGACGGGGGGTCCGGGGGGTGGTTCCCCCCCGCCCCCGGAGGCTCCCTGAAAAACAAATTAAAAAATAAAAAAAATTAAAATTTTTTTTTT
>CAUJGC010000479.1 GCA_963169075.1 Myxococcota bacterium | reverse complement strand
GGCGGGCGGGGGGGGGGGGGGGTGGGCCGCGGGGGGTGGGGACGGTAGCGGCGAGGAGGGCGCGGCCGCGTGCGCCGGGGGCGGTGACGACGGCGCCGGGGGCGGCGGGTCGCTGACCGGCGGGGGTGGTGTGGTCGGCGTTGTCGCCGTCGGCGTCGTCGAAGGCGAGCTGGACCTTGCCCTCGGGGGAGAGGACGAGGCGGGCGTTGAACTCGACGCCCTTGCGGGAGACGAAGCCGCGCAGCTCCTTGGTCTGGCCGCGGGTGAGGAGGACGCTGACGAGGGAGGGTGAGATCTCGCGCTGGGCGATGGTCTTGAAGATGACGAAGGCGCAGGCGCGGCCTGAGGCGCAGGAGTAGGCCTTGAGGCCCTCGGTGACGGGGGTGCCGCAGAGGGGGCAGGCGCCGAGGACCTGGGCGGGGTGGGCGTCGCCGGTGCCGAGCTCGGCCTCGGGGTTGTTGAGGATCTGGGGGACGAGGCGCTGGACGAAGGCGCGGACCTCGGCGCGGAAGGTGTCGGGGGTGAGGGCGGCGGCGGCGACCTGGGTGAGGCGAGCCTCCCAGCGTCCGGTCAGCTCGGCGGAGCGCAGCTCCTCGACGGGGATGGCGTGGACGAGGGCGCGCCCGGCGGGTGTGGGCAGGAGGGCGAGGCCGTCGCGGGTGAGGTAGCCGCGCTCGACGAGGCGGTCGATGACGGCGGCGCGGGTGGCGGGGGTGCCGAGTCCGGACTCCATGAGGGCGTTGCGCTCGGCGGGGTTGTCGAGGGCGCGTCCGGCGCTCTGGAGGGCGCCGAGGAGGCTGGCCTCGGTGTGGCGTCGGGGGGGCTGGGTGGCGTGCTCGTCGGCGGCGATCTCGACGACGGCGACGTCCTCGCCTTGGCGGAGGGTGGGGAGGGCGCGGGGTGCGACCTCGTCGTGGAGGGCGGCGGCGGCGTCGTGCTCGTGGAGCTTCATGGGGGACTCGACGGCGTGCCAGCCGGCGTCGATGGGGCGGCGGGCCTCGGCGGTGAAGGTGTGGTCTCCGACGCGGAGCTCGGCGGTGGTGACCTCGGCGGTGGCGTCGGGGGAGAAGGAGGCGAGGAAGCGGCGGAGGATGAGGTCGAAGACCTGCTGCTCGGGCTCGGTGAGCTCGGCCTCGCGGGGGACGTGTCCGGTGGGGATGATGGCGTGGTGCTCGGCCATCTCGAGCTGCTCGACGACCTCGAAGTTGATGGGGAGGGGGAGGTGTTGGAGGAGGTTGTCGCAGATGGGTGCGTAGACGCCGAAGCGGAGGGCCTTGATGCAGGCGGGGAGGTGGGGGACCATGTTGGCGGGGAGGAGGGTGGTCTCGGCGCGGGGCCAGGTGATGAGCTTGTGGGTGTCGTAGAGGCGCTCGGCGGCGTCGAGGGTCTGCTGTCCGGTGAGGCCGTACTTGGTGTGTGCGACGCGCTGGAGGGTGGTGAGGTCGAAGAGGTGGGGGGGGCGCTGGCGCTCCTGGCGGGTGCGGACGCGGACGATGCGCCCCTGCTGGCCGCGGCAGGCCTGGAGGGCGTCCTCGACGAGGGCCTCGCTGGGGAGGCGTCGCTCGCCGTTGATCTCGAGGCGCGCCTCGAAGGGGCCGGCCTCGGCGCGGAGCATGGCGGAGACGGTCCAGAAGGCGCGGGGCTCGAAGGCTTCGATCTCCTCTTCGCGCTGGACGACCATGGCGAGGGTGGGGGTCTGGACGCGTCCGACGCTGAAGAGCTCGCCCCAGGCGCCCTGGGCGCGTCCGAGGAGGGTCATGGCGCGGGTGGCGTTGATGCCGACGACCCAGTCGGCCTCGGCGCGGCAGCGTGCGGCGTCGGCCAGGGCGTCGAAGCGCTCGGCGGGCTGGAGGTGCTGGAGGCCGTGGATGATGGCCTTGTCGGTGAGGGAGGAGAGCCAGAGGCGCTGGATGGGCTTGCGGCACGCGGCCAGCTCGGCGGCGTAGCGGAAGGTGAGCTCGCCCTCGCGTCCGGCGTCGCAGGCGTTGATGACGGCCTCGACGTCTTCGGCGTTGAGGAGGGCGACGAGGGCGTTGAAGTGGGTGCGGTGCTCCTGGGCGACGCGGACCTTGTAGGTGTCGGGGAGGACGGGGAGGTGCTCCCGGTGCCAGCCTCTCCAGGCGTCGTTGTAGTCGCCGGGCTCGCAGAGCTCGACCATGCGCTCGGGGCACCAGGTGACCCAGTGGGTGGGGCCCTTGTAGCAGGCCTCCTCACGGCGGCGTGCGTTGAGGAGGCGCGCCAGGTCGCGCGCGGTGGAGGGCTTGTCGGTGACGATGAGTCGTGCCATGGTGTGTGTCCTCGCTCTCTCGATCCGCGTCGGGTTGGGTCGTCATCCCGAGGCTCCAGCCCCTCAGCGCGTCCGGCTGCTGAGGCGGCGGGGCATCCCAACCACGCAGAACATTATAAGGTCCTGCGCGCGAGGCTCCACACGTGGTACAATGTGATCCGGCAAGTGGTGAAGAGGTGTGCAGGTTGCCCCCCCCGGGGGCGTAACGTCGGGCTCGGGCAAAGACCGGCCCGACGAACGCCCCCGGCCCCCCCCGTGGCGGGGGGGCCCCGGCGGGTCGGTGGGGGGGGGGGGGGCGGGGGGGGGGCGGGGATGGCGAGCGCGCGGAGCGAGGGGGGTCGGTGTCCCCCCGTCACGGGGGGGACCGGCACCCGTCCGCCGG
>CAUJGC010000478.1 GCA_963169075.1 Myxococcota bacterium | reverse complement strand
GCCCCCCCGTTGTGGGGGGTACACCGCCCCCCCCCGCCCCGCTCCCCCCCCCCCCCCCCCCCCCCTCCCGCCCCCGCCACCCGGCGGGGCCCCCCCTTCCCGGGGGGGGCCGGGGCCGTTCGTCCAGTCCCGCAGGGCTGTCCGTTACGGCCCCGGGGGGGTTGCCGAAGCCGCGCCCTCCCGGCATAGTCCCTCCCAACGCGCAGCCCTCAGGAGCGGCATGGGCACACCGACCGACAGCTACGATCTGGACAGCCTGGATGACCTGGATGACCTCGACCTCGACGGGGTGGAGGAGGACGACTCGATGGATGACCTCCTGCGGGAGCTGATCCGCCCGCCCGAGGTGCCCGAGCAGACCCTCGACTACACCCTCACCGCCGGGGTGGCGCGGCTGGTGAACCGCCCGCCGCCGCGCCTGGAGGCGCCGGTCCCCCTGGGGCCCTTCGACCTCTACGAGCTGCTCGGGCGCGGCGGCATGGGCGAGGTCTGGCGCGCGGTCCACCGCGAGCAGGGCCTCCCGGTGGCCGTCAAGGTCATGAGCGCCCAGCGCGCCCGACGCCCCGAGATCCTCCGCGCCTTCCGGGAGGAGGTCCGCGCCGTCGCCCGCCTCGCCCATCCCCGCGTCATCATGGTCTTCGACTACGGCGCCATCACCCCGGAGGTCGAGGCGCTCACCCAGGGGCACCTCACCGCAGGCAGCCCCTACCTCGCCATGGAGCACGCCAGCCTGGGGGCGCTGGCGGACGCGCCGGGGCCGACGACGTGGCGCGAGGCCCGCGACCTCCTCCTGGAGCTGCTCGACGCCCTCGGCCACGCCCACGCCCGCGGCGTCATCCACCGGGATCTCAAGCCTGGCAACCTCCTGCGCTGCGGCCCTCAGGACCACCGCCCCGGCCTCAAGGTCGCAGACTTCGGCCTCGCCCACGCCGTCGATCACGACGCCATCCGCCAGGGCAGCACCGAGGCCATCCGCGGCACCCCCCTCTACATGGCCCCCGAGCAGCTCACCGGCGCCTTCCGGGACCACGGCCCCTGGACCGACCTCTACGCCGTCGGCTGCATCGCCTGGCAGCTCACCACCGGGCGCCCCCCCTTCGACGAGCCCAGCCTCGCGCGCCTCACCCGCGCCCACCTGGAGGAGGAGCCCCCGCCCTTCCAGCCCACCTTCGCCCTCCCCCCCGGCGTCGAGCCCTGGCTCCGCCGCCTCCTCCACAAGCGCCCCGACGCCCGCTTCCCCAGCGCCGCCGAGGCCGCCTGGGCGCTGCGCACCCTCGACGCCCCCCAGCCCCTCGCCTTGCCCGCCCGCGCGCCCCAGGACAGCGGCGCGCGCCTCTCCACCCAGCTCGTCGGCGCGGGCCTCGGCCTCTACGGCCTCCGCTCCACGCCGCTGGTGGGGCGCCAGGCCGAGCGCGAGGTGCTCTGGCAGACCCTCCGCGACGCCGAGCACGAGCGCGAGGTCCGCCTCCTCCTCCTGAGCGGCCCCGCAGGCACCGGCAAGAGCCGCCTCGCGGAGTGGCTCGTCGAGCGCGCCTACGAGGCCGCCGGGATCCCCACCCTCCGCGTCAACCACAGCCCCCTCCCCGCCCCCACCGACGGACTCCCCGCCACCCTGGGCCGCGCCCTCCAGACCCTCGGCCTCCGCCGCGAGGACGCCCTCACCCGCACCCAGGCCCTCCTCGACCACCAGCCCGACGCGGCCCCCTGGGAGGCCCTCGCCCTCACCGACCTCACCCACCCCGATCCCCTCGACGCCCTCCGCCCCCAACGCTCCCCGCGCGAGCGCCACGCCCTCCTCCGGCGCTTCATCGCGCGCCACGCCCGCGGACGACCCCTCATCCTCTGGGTCGAGGACGCCCACGCCGCCGCCGACACCCTCGCCTTCCTCGCCGCGCTCCTCCAGGCGCCGCGCCGCGAGCCCCCCCTCCCCCTCCTCCTCCTCCTCACCGCCCGCGACGAGGCCCTCGCAGAGCGCCCCGACGAGGCCCGGCAGCTCCGCGACCTCCTCGCCTCGCCCCAGGCCCGCCGCGTCGAGGTCCCGCCCCTCTCCACCGCCGACACCCGCGACCTCCTCCACGCCCTCCTCGGGCTCGCCGGAGAGCTGGCCCTCCGCCTCGCAGACCGCTGCGAGGGCAACCCCCTCTTCGCCGTCCAGCTCGTCGCGGACTGGGTCGAGCGCCGCGTCCTCGAGATCGGACCCCACGGCTTCCGCCTCGCCCCAGGCGAGGACGCCCCCCTCCCCGACGACCTCCACCACGTCTGGAGCGAGCGCGTCCAGCGCCTCCTCGACCACGCCCCCCCCGGCAGCGAGCGCGCCCTGGAGCTGGCCGCCGCCCTCGGCCCCTCCTTCGACACCGACGAGTGGGACGCCCTCTGCCGCCTCGACGGCGCACCCCCGCCCCCCGACCTCCTCGACGCCCTCCTCAAGAGCCGCCTCGTCCACGCCGACGGCGCCGCCTGGACCTTCGCCCACGGCATGCTCCGCGAGTCCCTGGAGCGACGCGCCCTGGAGCGCGGACACCTCCACACCCTCCACGCCCGCTGCGCCGACATGCTCCAGGCCCGCTACCCACCAAGCACCCCCGCCCTCGCAGAGCGCGTCGGGCGCCACCTCCTCGCCGCAGGCCGCCCCGCCGACGCCTTCAACCCCCTCCTCGACGGCGCCCTGGAGCGCAGCCGCGCCTCCGCCTACACCACCGCCCTCGCCTTGCTCCTCCACGCCGAAGACGCCCTCACACGCCTCCACGCCCCCGAGGACGACCCCCGCTGGGGACTCCTCTGGGCCCACCGCGCACGCACCCTGGAGCTGATGGGCAGCCTCGACGACGCCGCCGACCTCGCCTCACGCGCCGCCGAGGCCGGCGCGCGCTTCGGCTGGGGCGCACCCCAGGGCCGCGCCCTCCTCTCCCTCGGACACCTCGCCAGGCACCGCGGGCGACTCCAGGACGCCGCCCAGCGCTTTCAACGCGCCGTGGATCTCCTCCAGGACGGCCCCGACCCCGCCCTGCACGCCACCGCCCTCCTCGGCCTCGCCACCGTCCTCCTCGCCCGGGCGCGCGGCCAGAATGACCGCGACCTCGCCCAGCGCGGCGTCGCCCTCGCAGAGCGCGCCCTCGCCATCCACCGCGACGCCGGCAACGACTTCGGCGCCACCACCTGCCTCCAGACCCTCGCCGTCGCCGCCGTCCGCGCCGGAGATCACCCCCGCGCCGACGCCCTCTACCAGGACGCCCTCCAGCGCTACCAACGCCACGGCAGCGGCCACGGCATGGCCCTCTGCCTCAACGGCCTCGGAGAGATCCGACGCTTCCAGGGCGACCTCCACGGCGCCGCCGAAGCCTACGCCCAGGCCGTCACCCTCTTCGAGGCCGTCAGCAGCGGCGAGACCTCCGTCGCACGCGCCAACCTCGGCCTCATCCTCCTCAAGCAGCGACGCTTCGACGACGCCCAGCAGGTCCTCTGGACCTGCCAGCGCGACCTGGAGCGCACCCAGAGCCCCCTCCTCGCCTACATCCACGTCGCCCTCCTCGCCTGCTGCGCCGCCCAGGACGACTGGGACGCCTGGGAGCTTCACCTCCGCCTCGCCGCACCCCTCCTCCAGCCGCCCCACATGGCCGACAAAGACCTCGCCTGGCCCGCACAGCTCGCCGCCGACCTCGCACGCGAGCGCGGACACCTCC